>JASJDJ010000152.1 GCA_030065635.1 Xenococcaceae cyanobacterium MO_188.B32 | reverse complement strand
AGTTTGATAGTTTAAAGCTCCATAGTAAGTTTGTTTTTGTTTTTGATTAGTCATGGGAACTTCTATTCGCTCACTGGTTTTGCCCCAAATATAGCCACAAATATCTCCCCAGAGCAGATGACATTCATCGCTTACTTTTTGAAGATGTATCTATCTTGAATAATCTTTATACGACTTTCAATAAAAAAATTACCCTCAAAAACGATACACCTGCTGAATTAGCGATGAATTATCTCAAAAATTGGGATAGTTAATCTAACTTGACCTGAGTTCGGGATAAGCTAAAAGTCACCGTTACACCGCCACGGGGCTTATAAAGGGCGGACGCAGGTTCCGCCCACAGCCCCTTGTAAAACGACGGTGCCTGCGGTGACCGGCGTTCCCCGGTCAAAAATTCTGAACTTCCCGAACTTCTTGAACTCCTGAATTCTTGTTTAACTAGATAACTTCCTCACATCATAAACTTCCCCTTTAACTGCTGCTGCTACTACCATGGCTGGACTCATCAACAAGGTTCTCCCTGTAGATGAACCCTGACGACCTTTAAAGTTACGGTTAGAAGAAGAGGCACTAATCTGATCCCCTTGTAATTTATCGGGATTCATTGCCAAACACATAGAACAACCAGGTTCGCGCCATTCAAAACCAGATTGTACAAAAATTTTATCTAGTCCTTCTGCTTCTGCTTCTTTTTTTACTCTTTCTGAACCAGGCACTACAAAAGCTTTAACTCCTTTTGCTACGTGTTTTCCTCGTGCTACTTTAGCTGCTTCTCTAAGATCGCTTATTCTGCCATTAGTACAGCTACCGATAAAACAAACATCTACTTTAGTGCCCACAATGGGTTTACCTGGAGTTAGCTGCATATATTCGTAAGCTTCAGATGCGATCGCGCGATCGCTTTCGGATAAAGTTTCGGTAGTGGGGATAGTTTCACTTACTCCTATTCCCTGTCCTGGTGTAATTCCCCAAGTTACTGTCGGTTCGATCTCGGCAGCATCAAAAGTCACCACATCATCGTAGACTGCATCTGCATCGCTGCGAATACTTTTCCACCATTTTACTGCTCGCTCCCAATCTGCACCTTTAGGAGCAAAGTCTCTACCTTTAAGATAGGCAAAAGTAGTTTCATCGGGATTAATATAACCGCACCTAGCACCCCCTTCGATCGACATATTACAAACAGTCATTCTTTCTTCCATATTCATGGCAGAAAAGGTGCTACCTGCATATTCGTAGGCGTAGCCTACACCACCTTTCACCCCAAGCTTACGAATTATATGAAGAATCACATCTTTGGCATATACACCAGGGGGTAATTCGCCGTTAACTTCGATTTTGCGTACTTTTAGTTTAGATAACGCCAGAGTTTGAGAAGCCAGCACATCTCTTACTTGCGAAGTACCGATCCCAAAAGCGATCGCGCCAAAAGCACCGTGGGTAGAAGTATGGGAGTCACCACAAGCCACTGTCATACCTGGTTGAGTTAAACCTTGTTCGGGAGCGATAACATGAACGATTCCCTGACTACCAGAACCCACATTATAAAATCCGATCCCATAATCCCGGGCATTTTTCTCTATCTCTTGCATCATCTCTTCTGCCAAAACATCAGCAAAAGGACGTGCCTGATTCTCTGTAGGAACAATATGATCTACCGTAGCGACAGTACGTTCGGGAAATAATACTTTTAGTCCTCTTTCTCGTAGCATGGCAAAAGCCTGGGGACTAGTAACTTCATGAATTAAATGTAAACCAATAAATAGTTGAGTTTGACCAGAAGGTAATGTACCAACTGTATGTAAATCCCAAACTTTATCAAATAACGTTCCCTTGCTCATCAAATTTAGTGTATCGCTGCTAATTAAACCTTCAAATATCTGTCATTTATTTTACTTGGTTTTCAGCTTTCAGCTTTTAATTTCTGGTTTAAAAGAATAAAGTTACCTGCTTTGATGACAGGCAACTTACTAATTTACTAAGGAGGAATGAAAATGGATACGACAACCCTTTAACTGGGATTACATATCTAATCTAAGGAGTAGAGATCCTCTAGAGTTTGAGAACCGATCTCAATGATAGTATTTTATCAATTTTTTTGTCAACTAATATAGATTTTTGTCTATATTGGCTATAGCATTACTTCTTTTTAAAGGCACAATTTGTTAGTAGTGATGTAAACATGGTCGAAAATTATATAGTGTCCATAGCTAATAAAACAACGTTACGTCGATCGCTTCTACAAAAAAGACGTTCTCTTTCTCCAACACAATGGCGGGCAAAAAGCGATCGCATTTGTAAGCAACTTCAGTCTTTTCCTCTCTACACAGAAGCTAAAACTATTTTGGCTTACTTCAGTTTTCGTCAAGAACCAGATTTAAGTCTTTTATTTAAAAGTAAGCAGGAGCGACAAAGATGGGGTTTTCCTCGCTGTGTTGGTAAATCCTTGGTGTGGCATTTCTGGCAACCAGGAGAAAAACTGGTTCGGGGTAAGTTCGGTATTTTAGAACCTCTATTAGATTCACCCACTATTTCAGTTTCAGAAGTAGATCTAATTTTAGTTCCTGCTGTAGCTGGCGATCGTCAAGGATATCGTTTAGGCTATGGTGGGGGGTTTTATGACCGTCTGTTAACTTCACCTCAATGGCAAAACATACCCACAATTGGTATTGTTTTTGAGTTTGCTTATTTATTTACCTTGCCTATCGATCCTTGGGATACTAGGTTAAAGTACATTTGCACCGAAGAAGATGTCCATTTCGGCTCTGCTAGAAAATAGTCAAACAACCCTGCCAGTACCAGCCAAAACATCATTGTACAATGATGTGTCACTTAAACAGAGAAAAACCAGGGCTAAGTTTAAGCTTTATTACACAAATTTCATATTAGGTTTAAGCTTTATTACACAAATTTCACATACTATTCCCTAAGTATGAGAATTTTGGTAAATTATACAAATATTACTACTAGATGCAATATCGGCATAGTAGAAATATCAAAATATTAGCAGTTTCTATTATCTAACAACAAATGAGACATTTTCAGGACGAATGGATTCAAGAATGGTGTGAAAATAACGGTTGGACAGAGTTATTTAGGGAGCGCTACAATTTTTATTGGGCATTTCCTCCTGGAGCAGTAATGCCAGAACCCATTCCTCAAAAAGCTTTGAGAGTAATTAAGACAGAAAAAGGAATGTGTTCGGAAGAGAAGATGTGGTTCACAATAGGAACAGTCGCCACTTTATTAGCAGCCATATTAGCTTATTTTTTAGTTTCTCCCATGCCAGTCGTTTTAGCTTTTGCTTTTGATGCTATTCTTGTTGCCCAATTGGAAGTAGAGGAAATATAGCGTTTCTTTTAGCGACAAGCTATACAAAAATTTTGATTAGGCTTTTTGCCCCCCCTAGACCCAAAATCTTGTTATTAGCGCCATGGAACGTCGGTACAGTGGCGAGCTAAGGGGTTTAAGACAACATCTACTTATGCAAGAAGTCTATTGTTAAAAAGAAATAGTTTTGATAGTTTCTTGGGCAGTACTGACTGTAGAGGGATCGAACACAGGGAATTGTCGAAGACGCAGATTCTGAGGTTTTCTTAGAATCGCCAGTTCTCTGTCCTTGTACTTCATTCTCTGGATAACAGTTGAAAACATCAATTGTGATAGCTTGTGGGAGTAAGTCTCGCACTAAGTTTTGATTTGTTGCGCAGCAGCTCATCTAGTTCAGCATAAATTTGGGATAAATTTCGGCTCATAACTAAATTTTGCCGAGAATCGTACTATATTTACGTTGCAGCTTTGTTAGTGAATGTGGAAAACTAAAACTATACAGTCATTCCAGTCCAAAGCTCTTAAAAAATGAAACTGCTGGCAACAACTCGCTTAAAATTCACCGAAAATATTAATACCGATCTGATTTGGAATAGTGTGGGTCAAATGTCTAGCGATCGCGGACGTGTCAACCCCAAGCAAGCCATTCAAGATACATTTGAATATATTAATACAGGCTATCCAAATGAAAATTTAGCCAATCATCCTAGATCGGCAGAAGATTCAATTGGCAAGTTTTATTGTCAATTGATTAATCAGTGTGGCAACGAGACTTTAGCTCATCTACAAGCCTTTACCACATGGGTACTCAGATTAACTCAAACGACTAAACATTTGGTAGAAAAAAATATCGATATTTCTCTAGAGAAAATGAATGTAGATAGTCTAGAGTTACGACAGTTCCCTTGGCGGGAATATAAAAACAATATATACAACAATATATACTGTTGTCAACAAATCGCCAGATTCATATCAGGAAATTGGTGATTGTTATTATGAAGATAAAAGACAAATTTTAATAGTTTTTTAAATAGTCTCAAGATTTATTTCTTTCAGTTATTTTTTATTTACTTTGCTCCACAAAAAGTTAATAAATACCATAACTAATGTAACAATCCTAAAGCCTTTAAGTGAATAATTTTCAGACTATTAGGAGATTATCATACAATAACTTTAGTTAGCAGATAACCAGGTATCAAGTAATTGATATATCAAAAATCATAATAATAATATCTCATATTAGCTCAATAAAAAAATGAATGAAACCACCTCTCTTAGTTTTCAGCAACAGTTAGAAAGTCTATCGCTAATTTTGGAACATTGGCTTCCCGTTTTGGAGGAAATGGAATTAATCGAAAGAAATATTCAAGACTTACCGGATGAATTAGAAACTATTAGACAATATATTCAGAGTTACAATCAAAGTCAAGCCAAAAACGATGAGCATAGCTGGTTGGGGTCGATTTCTTTCCAGCAATCAACTAATAAAGAAAAAGTTTTATATCTAAAGCTACAACACATATTAGCAAGTTTAGATGAAGAGATTCCTCATTTGCTGTTTTTAGAAGAGAAAATCAAAAATTTAATCTGCTTGCGGGAAGTAACAGAAGCTTTGCAAGAACACATTAGAAATCAAGCTAATACTAGCTATCATCTTAATGTTTCAGATGTAAAAAATACCAAGCAAATTAAAGAACACAACAATAAGCCTAATAATATATTTAGCTTTATTCGTTCTTTTTGGCAAAATATTATCAATAGCAAACGTTTCAATAAAAGAATGAAGTTTATTTTGTTTTTTGGTTTGATACTAGTTTGGAATATATTTTCTAACTTTATGTATGCCCATGTAGTAGATAAAAGTTTTGATACTCAAGTAACAAATATGGAACATCGTTTAGAAAATATCGAAATCCATAGTTTTCCCGATCGAATTGATGAATAATAGCAAATAATTTAAATTTATATACACTATTTTCATAAAGTAATAAGAGAGATATAAAGATTTTAATTGATTAGCAGAAAACTCGAAAATATAGAGAGAATATCAATCGCCAATCCTCAATCTCTAATTGCTATCACAAACAAAATCTCTCGTTACTCAAGATGAATGGTATTAAATAATTTGCGATAAGAACTTTTGAGTTCGTTCTTCTTGAGGATTATTAAAAAACTCTTCTGGAGGAGCTATTTCCACGATTACCCCTTCATCCATTAACACAACTCGATCTGCTACTTCACGGGCGAAACCAACTTCGTGGGTAACACATACCATTGTCATTCCCGAATCAGCTAAACTCCGCATGGTATCTAATACTTCTCTAACCATTTCTGGATCGAGGGCAGAAGTAGGTTCGTCAAATAACATAATTTTAGGTTGCATCGCCAAAGCACGAGCGATCGCTACTCGTTGTTGTTGTCCTCCCGACAATTGACCGGGATATTTATAAGCTTGTTCGAGAATACCTACTCTTTCTAATAGCTGCATGGCAGTTTCTTCTGCTTTCTTTTTCGACCAATGACGTACCCAAATTGGTGCTAGAGTGACGTTTTTTAAAACAGTTAGATGAGGAAAAAGATTAAACTGTTGAAAAACCATCCCAACTTCTCTTCTAATTGCCTCAATGTTTTTAAGATCGTGAGATAATTTAATGCCATCGATGACGATCGATCCTTTTTGATAAGGTTCGAGAGCATTAAAAGTGCGAATAAAAGTAGACTTACCGCTACCGGAAGGTCCCATGATTACGACTACTTCCTGTTTATGAACTTTGAGATCGACCCCTCGTAATACATGAAAGTTGTCCTCGTACCACTTTTCTACATTTTGAGCAATAATAATAGGTTCAGAGGGGAAAGATGAATTTGGAGTCATGAAATTTTTGAATATTAGTCCACAAATAAACGTAGATAAACGCAGCTATTGATGACAGTCTTGAGAAATTTTTAAGTTTTTTTCTACTTTACAGAGATATTGTATATCATCGGACTGGGATTCTATGTCCATCAAAGAAACAACAACCATCCCATTAATACAATAGTAATACACAGTAATCGTAAAGGATATTAATATGATCGCAACTGCATCATCTTCTGAGAACTTAGCAGTCAGTAGAGATAATTTACCTAATATCTGTGGTTGGGAAGCAGAGATTAAAAATGTAGTTAATCACAACGAACCAATATTTTTACCCAAAACTAACCTTAAATTAGATAATATTCGGGCTGGATTTGCATGTGCTTTGCACATGCACCAACCTACTATTCCCGCAGGTGCTAATGGGGAATTAATTTGTAACCTCCAGTATATGTTTGAACACCAAGATGAAGGAGATAACCACAATGCAGGGGTTTTCGCTTGGTGTTATAGTCGGATGGGAGATTGGATACCTGAATTAGTCAGTAATGGTTGTAGTCCTCGGATTATGTTGGATTATTCTGGTAATTTGCTGTGGGGTTTGCAGCAGATGGGACGCAACGATGTAATTGACAACCTGAAAAAAATTACTTGTGAACCCCAGTACCAACCCTACGTAGAATGGTTGGGAACAATGTGGTCTCATGCTGTAGTTCCTTCTACTCCCATTCCCGATCTCAAACTACATATTCAGGCTTGGCAACAGTACTTTGCTGCTATCTTTGGTTACGATGCTCTAAAACGGGTTAAAGGCTTTTCTCCTCCAGAAATGCATTTACCTAACCATCCTGACACTCTCTATGAATATATTAAAGCTTTAAAAGAGTGTGGTTATCGTTGGTTATTGGTACAAGAACATTCTGTAGAAAGGTTAGATGGTTCGGGAATACCCCAAGATGATAAATATCTTCCTAATCGTTTAATCGCCCGTAATTCTCAAGGAGAAACTATTAGTATTACGGCCTTAATTAAAACCCAAGGTTCAGACACTAAATTAGTTGCGCAAATGCAACCCTATCATGAAGCTAAAGGCAGAGGTAAACAGCAAATTGGCAATGTATCTGTACCTTCCTGTGTCTCTCAAATTGCTGATGGGGAAAACGGTGGAGTCATGATGAATGAATTTGCTCGCGATTTCCAACCTGTATGGTATGAGATTAAAGATAACAGTGGTGTAGCTGGGTTTAACGGCACAGAATACATCGAACTTCTAGAAGCAGCAGGAGTAAAACCTGAAGATTATCCTACTTGTCAAGCAGTAGGACAACACAAAATTTGGCAAAAAGTAGACCCCGATAAAGCAACACCAGAAGCAGTAGCCAAAGCTATTCAGGACTTAAATGAAAACGATCATCAATTCCACATGGATGGTGCATCTTGGACAAACGATTTAAGTTGGGTTAAAGGGTATGAAAATGTTCTCGAACCCATGAATCAACTTAGTGCCATGTTCCATGCTAAATATGATGATGCGGTAGCCAAAGATCCTGCTGTTACTAAGAGTACTGAGTATTTAGAAGCACTGTTGTATGTATTATTGGTGGAAACTAGTTGTTTCCGTTACTGGGGACAGGGTACTTGGACAGATTATGCCAGGGAATTGTATCGAAGAGGTGAAGAGTTGTTGAAATAATTAATTAAAAAGCGATCGCTCTTCGGGGCGATCGATAATACAAATTACCGATTCATTGACAATTAGACTCAGACTTACTAGTATTTATTTAATTTGAGGGTAAGATATAGCGAGCGCTATATTTTAGATTAGAGGCGATCGGCTCGTAGCTGTTCATCAAATATTTAGGCAAATTTAGTTAAAGCTAGACAAAGCCATCTATTTGCTAGGCAAAACTTTATATTGCCTAGGTTTCGCTCGTTTTAAAATAGAGTATGCCTACTTATCAAACATTATTGCCTACAAATATTTTTCCTTTCCTAAACTCAATGACTGCGCTTTATAGCCAGATAGAGCGGGATATGCACTCTTGTTTGATGCGTGGCGAAAAGATTGGCATTATTGAAAAATTACTTCAGTCTAAATATCAAGTTGATAGCACTACGGTTAGAAACGTCTATCACGATCTTAAGGGAAAGCATAAAAGTATTAAAGAGCTAAGAAAAATTCAGTCTTTAGACCTAAAAAGTACAATTCGCAGTATTCAAAACTCGATTAACAAAAAGCTCAAGAAAAAGGAAATCAATTCATATGATAGATTTTTTATCCATCAAAAGAAGCGAAGATTGGCTATCAAACAAAATAAGCTCAAGAGATTAGAAGACGAAAAAATTAGTTTGTGTTTTGGCACTAAAAAGCTATTTCTCGCTCAATACCATTTAGAAGAAAACGGTTATTCGTCTCATCAAGAATGGTTAGCTGACTGGAGAGAGGCAAGATCTTCTAACTTTATGATGGTGGGCGCAAAAACTTACACAAGTGGTAATCAATTATGTAGATTAGATTTTTTATTGCGCCTCTAATTGCCCTAGGTTACTCCCACAGCAAAATAGAAGGAAGGTCATCATCAGCTAAACGCAGCAACTCATAGCCAATCCCAGCCGTACCCTGGAAGAAGGCAGGATTAAACACAGAATTGGGCAAGTTGGCAAACAGTTGATAAGCTCCCGTTTGTTTTGCTCTAGCAATGATATTGGTTGCTTGTTGTAGAGCAACCTGACGTAAATCTCGACGAGAGAGTCTCCGGGCTCCAACCAACAAAACTTCTACTCGACCTAAGTTTCCACAGCACAGATGATCGATCTTCTGCAATCCCTGCTTCTGAGTGGTTTGCAGGGCAATTTCAATTTCCCGCTTGATTTCGGGCGTTTCCACAATTCCTAAGCTGCCTAAACGCCCCAAACCGATGCCGGCAGCACCGTGGCACCACTGAACCGGAAAGCCAGAGTCTTTGTCTTGCAAGCCACGGAGATCGGGCCAATTGGCGTGTTTCTCTGAGAAGAGACTACGTTCATACTCAATGCCTTCTAGAGCAGCTTCTAAGTAATTTTGCTCCTGGGTGGCACTGTAGAGTCGCAACAAGGCGTAGGCAATTCCGGCAGCACCGTGGGAGAAGCCAGTGAGCAGTCGTTTGGCAACCGTATTCCAAGCTTTAGGAGCACCGTCGATTCTTACTTGCTGGCCGAGCAGATGTTGTCCGCAGGCGCTCGCCTTCTCTATAATCGTAGTTTCAGCCGTCGCTTCATAGAGAGACAATAACCCTAAAATAGTTCCGGCTGCCCCGCCCATAATATCCAACTGTCGATCGGCGGCAATCAGTTCTGGGGTAATCCAACTCGCAAACCGAAGTGCATCAGTTAACAAGGTCCCATCTTCGAGAAATTGACTCACCTTCACTAGGGCATAAACGATCGACCCTAAACCAGTTGCACCGCCTATCCCCGTGAGCCGAGCAAAGCGTTGCTGGGCATCTGGTTCCAATATTTTCAGTTGTCGCCGTAGAGGCTGTAACACGCGCAATGCCAACTCACTGAATCGAGGCTCCTGGGTTACCTGGTAAAGTCCGGCAAAGAATAAGGCAATCCCACAGCGTCCATCATAGAGGCTATCATCCAGCACTTGTAATTGGAATCGCTCGGCTTCAGGGACAAAGCCCATGCCAATCCAATTGAGACTGCTATCGGCATCTTGAAGCGCCCTGGCTTCAAGTTCAGTCGCAATATTCCGTGCTTCTTGAATCAGTTGTTCTGAACTGAGGGGCGGTAGAGACTTTTCCTGCTGTTGTTGAGGCTTCTCGGCAGTGGTTTGTGCGACTCTGGCATAGAAGGCTCCTTGAATAATGGCGACTTGTCGGGCTAGATCTGTTTCATCTAGGGCTTGCCATTGCTCTATCACCTGTTGATAGCTGGCTTGCTTGAAATACTGGGGACTTGCTGAGATCCCCTTCAGAGCTAGGGTATCGCTATTCGCGCTAGCCGTAAAAAAGGGAATATCCAACTGCTCCATTGCTCGGAGTTCTGCCTGGAGGATAGGCCAAGCATTGGGTTGTTCCTGGGAAACTAGATAGCCATAACTGAGACGATCGAGCTCAATGCTGTAGTCTACGCCATTCTTGAGATAATCCGGTGACCACACCTGTTGCAAAATGGTAAAGTAGATGCGGGTAGCCCGAAAAACAAATCGGACCTGCTGATGCTCAAATACGGCTAAAGGACTCTCTGGTGCCAGTAAGCTTTCCTTGTGAGCCATCAAAAAGCGGTACATCTGCTCAAACCCTTCACAGATTTGCCCTTGATAATCGTTGGGAGACAGGGCAGTATCCCCTAAAAGAGGCACATTTTTCTCGATCTGCCAGGTGAGTGTTTCGTTACGCAGGTGCATATCATCGGTGTTGATAGCTTGCCACTGTGGTACTTTTCGAGGGGCTTGCTGAGAATGGGTACTACCCAAGCCACTGATATCGTAAGCAATGCGCTTATCGTCACTGAAGTCCCAACGAGGCAGCAGTCCCGTACGTAATACAGAGTCCCAAAACAGTTGCAGGGAATCTGTTTCCCCTGCTTGGGCCATCGGTGAATTTTCGATGGGATTGGCTTCATGGTGCAGCAATGTTTCCGTATCGATTAACATCAAGTGTTCGCCACTGGCAATCAGGTTCTCATGGTGACAGTCGGTTCCCCGTAGGGCATAGATCAGGCACAGCAACATACCCGCCCGCTGATAAAAGCGCTCCACCGCTGCTTGGTCTGTACAGGGTTGATGTTCGACATATTCAACCCAGCCGTAATCCTGCTGGTTGAGTACTTGAATCACCTTAAGCTCTAATAGTTGGCTTTGGTGATTACACCAGTCGAGAAACTGGTTCCAGGCTACTTCCAGACCCAAATCCTTGGGTTTGTAGACCAGCTTGAGTCCCGATTCCCAGGTGAGTAGAATGACGGTACGTCCCTGATTGTGAGGATCGGAAAGGGAGGCTTTAATTTCAGAAACTTTACCTAAAGGCTGTGGTTCGGCGTTGGATTCCCCTCGTTCGGGTCTAGGGCTACCGTGTACACATAAGTCTTCTGGTTGGCTGCTGAGGCTCTTATGCCCCCTAAATCCCCTGCCCCCGTGACCCCCAACATTGGGGGTATTTTTGGGGGACTTTGAGAGATGATTTCCCCCCAGAATTGAGCAAGGAAGCTTGGCGAGGTTTCCTCGCCTAAAGCAGGTCTTGCTTGGGGGGCTAGGGGGGCAGAATACGGTATTTTGAGGTTGCTGGAGAGTCTCTACGTCCCCATCCTGAGACTTGTTACTTTTGATTAAGCCAAATGTCTGCTCAATAGCATCCCAATCTCGATCGAGACGCTCAATAAATTCAGCAGTTGCTTCAACCCAGAAATCCACTACAGTTGCGAGCAATCGACCTAACACGGGGTAATTCTGGAAAAAGTCACCTAAACCATTCTCTAAGAGTCGATCGACAAACTGGTTGTATTGTGTCTTGCTATTGCTGGCTTCTTCTTCTAGCCCTAGCAAGTTGAGTAAATTTTGACCAAAGGGACGAACTTTAGAGAATTCAAAATCTAGGGTCCTGCTAGAGATCGTTGCTAACCGTTGCAACAGACTGCGCTCCAGGGAGCGGTACGCCTCTTCCGAGAGGATAGATAGGGGAAGTTCTGCCTCAGAAAGCTGAGAGGAACCCAAGCGAGTCAGTAAATTCTGTCTAGCAACTTTGATAGCAGGTAACAGGATATCTTCAAAGGGAACGGGTGCTTCTGATTCAGTTGGCAGTGGCATTTCAGCGTCAGGATTGAACTCTGTCGCAGTTTGCATGATTTGCTGCAAGGTTTCTGCCCATGTTGGCAAAGGCTGTTCGGCTGCAAGCTGTACTGTTCCCAATCGACGACGAACCGTATCGAGGTCTAAATTCTCCCACTGCAAGCGTTTCTGCAAAATTGCTGGTTTACCTTCATGGGCGACAGTCTGACACCAGCGACTGAGGCGATTCTCAATGGTTTGTTCGTTTGTCTTTTCTGTAGCAACGACGAAACGTTCTCGATCGAGCCGTTCCCAAAGGAAACTGGCATTGGCAACAATCGTGGCAAGATCGACCTGGGTGATGTAACGGTTTTCAATAAGCAGTTGGGACATGGGAGATTCCTCTTCTTAAATTTTGATTTGAGTTCAATGTTAGAAATCACTCAACCCAGAAATGAGTCAAGTGACTCAGTAATTTGTTAAGTAGGTAGGTAAAATCAATCAGAATATGGTTGAGTAAAAGAAGAGGGAAAAAAGAAGAGCAATTTAGTTACATCTTCTGCCGTGAAATTCTCACCTTTTTCAGCAGCAGTAGTTGTCAGCAGTTCGATCGCTTCGTCTTGGGTCTTTGCTTCTTTGATTTTCTGGCGTAGCTGCTCATCTTGAAGCAGAGCTGTAATTTTGTTAAGCATTGGTTTTTCTCCTTGAGTAATTGAGATTTGTTATTTAGAAGTTGTTGAGGCAAACTGTTTAAGATACCCTGGTGCCAGGTATCGAAATTGCCCAAAACCAGATGACTTTGTAGAAGTCCGTCTCAGACATCGGTTTTGGGCAAACG
Organism: Xenococcaceae cyanobacterium MO_188.B32; assembly: GCA_030065635.1. Taxonomy (GTDB): domain Bacteria; phylum Cyanobacteriota; class Cyanobacteriia; order Cyanobacteriales; family Xenococcaceae; genus JASJDJ01. The sequence continues at coordinate 1,676 of JASJDJ010000152.1, read as the reverse complement.
GTTTTACGCTTTTAGGCTAGAATATGAAAAAGATCCCTACTACCAAGGAGTACAACATACTCCAGCGGATATCGGCCATGTTCCGCGAGCACGTAGTTCACCTCCCGCTCGGTTTAGTAAATCTTCCTCGCTTAGTTCAGGTATAGTTTGAAGCGCCAAGCCTGTAACCAATTTACTTACATCTTCTGCCTTGAAATTGTAACCTTTTTGAGCACCTGCAGTTGTCAGCAGTTTGATAACATCGTCTGGGGTCTTTGCTTCTTGAATTTTCTGGCGTAGCTGCTCATCTTTAAGCACAGCTTTAATTTTGTCAAGCATTGGTTTTTCTCCTTGAATAATTGAGGTTTGTTGTCTAGAATTTGTTGACAGGAAAGCTTTTAATTAATAATCATAGAAATTAAAATTTAATTACTAGATTATCAAAGAGTTTGAAAGCTTATTTGCTTGTCATCTTTGCTTTCCATATATACATAATATTTCCAGGCAATATTATTAACAATTAAGTATTTTTAGGTAAGATAATAATTAAGGATTAAATATTTTTAGATTCTCTTTAAAAGAAAATTTTAAACAGTTAATATTTTCTAAGGTTTATCTCAAATTTAAAATTTAGTATGACCATAAATCTTAAAATAAAAAAGATACTAGATTGGTAAATACCACAATCTAGTATCGGATTTAGATAATATATTTATTCGAGAGATTAGGAGCTAATAGGCTGACTGCCTGACACAAGTACCTTAAAGCCCTTTCCTGTATAGGTTTTGTAATTTTCTCATCAAAGGTCATTTTAGAGTAAGGCGATCGCATTACTACTCCCCTGAATAGTTACGCTCTGAGCTGAACCTCTCTTTCCTTTCCATATATAGATAATGAAACTAAAACCTATGAACAACAATGGGAAAAAGTAAGGTGTTTTTTCAAGGAAAAAATCAGAACCAAGATTCGGTAAATAGGAAAAAGTTGGTTAATGTCAGGTGATTTATTTTAAAAATAGGAAAAAATCAGGTAGCGACACAATTTAGAAGAGGTTGTTACTAAAGCTGCTGCTCTATTTCAGACTTTAGAACAAGCTAAAGATATTAGTAAGGTGACAATTTCCTCTGAGCATAGAATAGGGGTAACTAATTCTGGAACGAACAAGCGTATTTTACTAATCGATTATGAAGATTCTTTTGTTCATACTCTTGCCAATTATATGCGCCAAACAGGTGCGATCGTAATAATGAATTAAAAGTTACTGCCATTAGCGACGATGGCGTAATTATGGGGATCGAGCATCGAAAATTACCTATTGCAGGAATTCAGTTTCACCCAGAATCAATTATGACTTTATCAGGAGGAACTGGTCAGGCAATTATTAACAACCTAGTTAAAGCATATACAAAGAACAATATCTCTTTTGCTTGGAGTAAAGTAGCTTTGCTCTAGTTTGGAGTTTCTCGGTCTGTGTGTTGGTAACCCAACTCTAAATTCTGTCGATCGCTAATCAAAAAGCTGCTATCAAACTGATATGCCTGACCCCAAATTTGTCTCATTTTGACCATAATATGATTGTGGGATTGACTTCTCCAGCCTTTGAAAAAGCTGGATACAAGCGCGGATGTTGCTACACAGGCTGAAGCACCGTTTCGCAACGCTTACGATAAGATTTAGTTAAACAAGACAAATTATAT
>JASJDJ010000029.1 GCA_030065635.1 Xenococcaceae cyanobacterium MO_188.B32 | reverse complement strand
ATTAATGGTTTAACCTCAAAATAGCTAAATCCTTAATATATCTGGGTTTCAGGCGAATTTACCTCTTCGAGGTAAATTCGGCGTCTGGCAAGGCTTTCACCCCTTTTTGATAGGTAAAATTGTCAAAGTCCCGCTAATTTTTCTCCCTCTCTTCCCGATTTAATCCTGATTATTCCTTATAAGTAAAACCAGAAAGATGACAGAAACACTACGTTCACGCTTTGAAAACAATTTACTCCGAGGAACACAGAAATGGATACTTTTGATACTAACAATCATGATTTTGTCAGTGGTGGCGAAGGTGGCGATGTAGGCAACGATTGGCTGGATAGGGGTGAGGGTCAGCTTAAACAACATCTTTCTGAGCTTACAGCAGTTTTACCCACTCTCAAAAAAACGCAAAAATTACTCAAGACACAGCACTGGCCACCACAGCCAGATTTTGAATTACCAGCAATCTTTCAAGTATGGATTGATATTGCTCAGGAAACACCACAACGACTACACCTTGCCAGTAGTCCTTATGAGTATCGAGAGTGGGTTGAGCAGCAACTGGCTAATCTCAATACCGACTTAGCAGAGGAGTCCTTTGCAGTCCTAGAAGAACTTGTGACCACTAGTTCTTATGAAGACTTAAGCTTTCATCCCGTTCTCTGTGGATTGCTAGCCACATTAACCTATCTAGGTCATGCCTTTCGCTGGGGAACAATACCAGTTCTTCCGCAAGCTAGAGAGGAATCTTACATCGATTTTCCTCCTCTGATGATTGGTCTCTGGCGACGCATACATGAACATCTCCAAATCTCAGGTGATGGTGGCTGCATGTTCTCTCTTAATCTACTCAACTGCTACCGAACCAATACTCCTAGTAATCAATTCATAGTACCAGAGGAAAAACTAATTCTACCCAACCGAACACGCTGGGTATTTAATCAAACTCCTGAATGGCGCAAGACAGAAGAGAATTTTAATCTCGTCTTTGGGCAGATGGAAGCACAAGGGAAATACATCTATCTCAAAATGAGCGAATGCGCGGAGTTAATGAACAAGATCGATACAGAAGGAGTAACTTCAGGAGCTATCTCCCACATAAATTTAATTCTCAATCAGATAGCAGCTCAGACCAAAGTTGCGTTTGATATTTTCTTTAAAATGCGAGAGCAAGATGTCAGCTCTACTATTTGGGTAGATGCGGTGGAAGCTCCACACACTTGGCAGATCAATGGTGGTAGCGGACCATCAGGTACTCAGACCCTCCTGATCAATGCCTTGGATGCATTTTTCCAGATTCAAGGTTCGTCACTAATGTATGCAACACTCAGGAAAAATCGAGCACGCATGCCTCAGTTTATGCGTCAATTCTCTCTGGCAATGGAGCTAGTTGGATGTGCGCTGAGAGCCTTAGTCAGCCAATATTCAGAACTCCATGAAGCTTATAATCGCGGTATTAATCTGTTGAGGATGTTCCGTCTGTCTCACAGAAGCAAAGGGTATAAATATTTGGCCGGTGGTAAAAAAGGTAGTGAAGGTACAGCCTCCGGTACGATTGAATCTGTGATGAAACAGCAGATTGATACTATACCCTCAAAGTTTCGTGAGGAGATGTACAAGCGAGTTGTTGAGACAGAAGAGGCTAAAGTTGCGGTAATGCTAGAGCAGCGGTCTAGTCAGCAATTCTCTTTGGGAAATAAATAGGTCGGCTAGTAATTCTCTGGTAGTGAAACTAATTGTAACCCACATCCAGCAGCACCACAGATGTAGTTTTTCAGTGTTACTAGATCGGCGATTTTGGCGATCGCGCTTGGCGTAATTACCGCCAATTGGCGATCGCCAAATCCTTTAAATAGCGTAATTTGTTTTATTACATAAAGGTTGCTGATGAATGTGGGGTGTAGTCATAGTTATTGAATTGACCTTCAATATTCTCCAATTATAGGTAGTTTTTCCCTTAAACACTTTGATTAGATTATAAACGATCGCGCACTAACAGGATGTCGATCGCTTAGAATTGATAACCGATTAACTCATCTCCAGTCCATTCTAAGGTATCGCCAATTTCCTCCCCAGTGTGATAGGCAGCGAGTAACACTTCACTAGTTTTACCCCAAGCAATATTACCATCAGCATCAAGAGCGATCGCGCCTAAATCGCGATGATGTAAACAGCATTCTTTCATGGACTTATCCATAGCCTCTTTTAGAGATAAACCATCGGTAACTCGAATTACAATTCTGGCTGCTAGACATTCATCGAGAATATCTTCCCCAATACCAGTACAACTTACGGCTGCATCCTTAGTAGCATAGTTACCAGCAGGCATAGCTGAATCGCTAACACGACCAATTCTTTCTAGTCCTTTTCCTCCTGTAGATGTTCCTACTGCCAATCTTCCTTGACTATCTAAAACGACTACGCCAATTGTTCCTCGTCTATCTTCGTGAGGAACAGCCAATTCTTCTTCGGCTACTACTCCTGCCATGTGTTTCTGAAAATGTTCTTTTCTTTGCTGAAACCACTCTTTGAGACGAATATCGACTAAAGGGTCGTGAACTGGTACACTTAACTCCCGCATTAGTTCGGCAGCACCGTAATCTGATAGAACTCTATCTTCTTGACTTTGCAGAAATTGCGCTAATTGAATGGGATTTTTCACGCGGGAGATATTAATTACCCCACTAAAACGTTGAGAAGTACCATCCATTAAAGAAGCACTCATCCGAATTTGACCATCAGATTGTAATACAGAACCAGTACCTGCATTGAACAGGGGTTCGTCTTCGAGAAGCTGACATCCTTCAATTACGGCATCTTTAGCACTTATACCGTTAAGTAATAAAGTATAAACTTTCTTAACTACAGAATGAAGTACATGACGTACTGCTTCAAGTCCTGCTTCACTTTGGAGATGACCACCTGCACCGCCATGAATGATAAGTTTGGGTTGTACCAGATTGACTGTCATACCTGAAAGTAAAATTAGTTAATATTTCTTGCAAAAGCAAGGCACAATTTGGTTATTGTATCTCAAATAAACACTATTTATCTGTTTTATCAACAGACGATCGCCTTCTCCGACATCTATCCGAACAGTATTTCACCTCATCCCAACATTTTGCCCATTTTTTACGCCAAGTAAAAGGTCGATCGCAAACAGGACAAATTTTAGTAGGAAGATCGGATTTTAAACGTTGACGGGCCATTTATTTTGTGAATTATCTATAAAAAAGATATCTATATTACTAAAACAAAGACTAAATATTTGAGACAATCTAAGTAAAGATTCCCCCCAGAGATAATCCTATGACTCAGGTAACAATTTTTAATCATGATATTATGCACTGTACTCACGATGCTGTAGTTGGTAACTATCTCTATTCCGGGAGAGTCTTGGGAATGACTGAACCTCAAGATTATATTCAACTACATCCAAATCTACAATCTGAGTGGCAGGCAATTACCGAACACTATCAGCGTATTGGTTTAAGCCATAGTCACAATCCTATTTGGGATGTATCTTTCCAAAAGTTAAGAGAATATCCTGACACTCAGGTATCAGTTTTTATTTTTGGCGATGCGATTAACCAAGGTAGTAGTGATGATGATTGGTTTCGTAACCAAAATCAAGACTGGCTAGATGTAGTCGAATTTATTAACTCTAAAAACAATTTTATTAGATTGGCACAAAATTTAAGTGTAAATATTCCCACCACGATTTGCGCTGAAAATAAAGCCGAACTAGAACAATTATCTGAACTACCATACCCTTGTTACTTAAAACCCGCCGTGTCTGTAGATGGCGCAGGGATTAATCGCTGTGAAAACCAACAGCAGTTAAAGGAAGCATTAGTAAATATAGCTGACAATGTATCTTTACAAGTACAACAAGAAGTAATTGCTGATAAATTCCTCAATCTACAGTATCAGGTTAGAGCAGATAAAGTAGAACCTCTAGCTGCTACCGAACAAATACTAGACGGCTTTGCCCACAATGGTAATCGCTATCCTACCATCCATCAACCTTGGGATATGCTAGAACCCATGGCGCAGTGGATGGCAGAAAAAGGGATGAAAGGAATATTTGCTTTTGATGTTGCTGCGGTGGAAGAAAATAATACTTCAAGCTATTATGCGATCGAATGTAATCCCCGTTTTAACGGTGCATCCTATCCTACAGGTATTGCTATAAAACTAAATATAGCTAGTTGGGCGAGTGAAAACTTTGATACTCAATATACTTCTTTAGAGGATATCGATCTTAGTGGACTGGAGTTCGATAAAGAAACAGGGACGGGAGTAATTTTAGTTAACTGGGGTAGTATTTTAGTAGGTAAGTTGAGTATTTTACTAGCTGGTTCACTTGAGAAGCAAAATGAATTGAAAACATTGCTAAAAGAAAGACTGTAAATGTCTATCTATTAAAAGCGATCGCATACCTTTATCTCATAATAGTAGCGATCGCTGGAGATGAGATAACAAAATTTTCTCTTTAAAACAATTGTAATTAAGATTAATCAAGTATTTTTCTATCTTAGCTAAAGCGAGGGCCTACTTTTATCTCATAATAGCAACACGATCGTCTGCTTGGCTAATTATGCAATAGATATAATCCTGCCATGGCTGCTCAAAGCTGGGCAGCAGTTCCTCGAATTCTGACAAGGTTATGCCCCTCAGACTCCGAAAAACCCGGGGCTTGCTTTGAAGTTTAGCGTAAGACAAAATATTTTGGACAACGGTAGGTATTAGTAGAGTGATTTTACCGTCTCTGTGAAGTTTTAAGATATTCAACTCTACTTTTAAAGACCGAGAGGGCTTAAACGAGAAGTATTGGATATAGTGTTGGCTGATTAGCTTTGACTTTTACTAAGTAGTCATTATCTGATTCGGCGATCGCGGCGAGGGTTTTTTTCTAGAGTGGCAAAATAAACTTGACTGAACATTTAAACCTAGTAAATCCGTTATCGCTAGAAAATTCAATCTACGTGTTTAAGCCTTTTCAACCCACATAAACAACTTCTCTAGTCAATTTTACCACTCTAGGAAAAAACTTTTCTTACTCAGCTTTTAAAAGAATTATTGCCTAATTTTACTTATTGATTGAGAACTGTTTAAAGCTCGCTATTTACAACTTTAAGCGCACAAACCAAGCTCTAAGTTTTGGTGGCTCAAACTCATTTTTTCTAAATTATCAGTTTTGTTAGGTAAACGAGGTGTCTGAAAATACATTTGACCAATCCAAATCGGCAAGATTTTACCGAACGCGATTGCCTATCGATAGATTTCTGAATAAATAAATGAAATCAGGTGAATTAAGCGAATAAATCACAGAGAGAAAAGATAGCGGGTACTTAAAAATTCTACAATAGAGTTTAGACCTCTTACAAAAGTAAATTTTTATCAGAGAAACAAATCAACAAAACACCTCCATTAACCAAAACTAAAAGCTAAGAGCTAAAAGCGCGACAACGCGGTCTTGGGGGTTCCCCCCATGAGCGATTGTCGTAAGAAGCTAAAAGCTAACACAACCGAGATTTTTGATTTATGCAAGAGATGCCATGAACTAGCGTTCACAACCCAGGGATGAAAGTCAAACTTTTGATTTTTGACCTTTGACTTTTGACTTTCAAGACAGGTCTATTGTTAAAATCTCTAATAAAATTAGTTAAAACAAAATAATGACATCTATTTCGAGCGATCGCCATAATTATTCGGTTATTTTGTGCTTAAGTATTTTTATTGGTTTACTTACAGTTAGTTGTAGTGACACCAAATATGCTCAATGCGAACAGATAATCCAAATTGCTAATAATGTGGTCAACGAAAAAACTAAGCTAATCGATACTAATAATTCAACAGAAGAGATTGAGAGTACAACTTGGTTACAAGCAGCAAGAACGATCGCTCAAGCTGCCCAAAAATTAGAAAATATAGAGCTTCAAGACCCCAAGTTAATTAAATATCAAACCGATTTAGCCCAAATTTACCGAATTTATTCTCGAGCAACTTATGATGCAGTTCGAGCTTGGGAACATAAAAACATTAAAGCTCTTCAAATTGCCCATACAGATGCAGAAAGAGCAGGACAACTAGAAGAAAAATTAGGTAATGTGATTAATAATTATTGTGGAGATCGTCAAGAATAGACTTCTGACAATGTTTATGAAAATTGAAGCTAAGCTAAAACTTTTGTAGAAGTCCCTTAAAAAATCAAATGCGACTATGACTTAATTCGCCATATGTCGCTACAGTTATTAATTACGTAGGAGAGAAGCAGATAGTGTAATCTGGGTAGTTGAGTATGTTTTAAGTACGCTGGAAGTCTTCGTTTCGACTTCCTTACCTGTTCTCTCCTACGTCCGCTACGTTGAAGAATCTTGATAACGTCTTCTGGGTTGAATTCAAAAATAAGCAGTTAGACAAATCTCTCATCTAGGTGAACATAAATATCCAATCAACTATCATCTTGTAACAGTCAGGCAAATACCAATTCTGGTTAAGATTATGGCTCTTGCATCTAACAAACTTTTGTCACTTAGACTTTAGATTGCTGAATGAGATACCATCAAAACTGTTTGCTTTTTCTGCCGATAATGACTGGTCAGACTTAAAGGAGGAGGTACATACTTTAGTCTGAAAATCCTTTTAGAAGTTTTGTGGGCTTCTTTTGTACCTGCATATAAATTAGCATTGGTTCAGAAAAATGTAATCTGGTTTTTAACAAGTGTTTACACTTATTGATATACCGAAACATTATACTCGCGACCTAGATGGTTTTTTAACAAAAGGGTAAGTCAGAATGCTCGAGTAGCTATAAGCTTTTGGATTTGACACTCCCTTAGCCTAAAGGCGTAAGGGATTCTTGGTTCAACGAGTCTCCGTTAGACGACAGGATTGCTCCAACCGCCCAAGAGGGAGTCTCTCCCCAAGCGTAACTTCCCTCATGCCCTGAGGTACTCAATCCTTTTTTGAGGATATTGATGCTGGCTGCAATATCTCTATCCTCGACATACCCGCATTTGCAGACGTGCGTGCGAGTTGATAGAGATTTCCGTATTCTTGTTCCGCAAACAGGACAATCCTGAGAAGTATATTGTGGGGGAACAGCAATAGTTATCTTGTCAAACTTCCAGCCGAAATATTCAACCCAGTTGCGGAACTGTGTCCAAGCAGCGTCAGATATAGACTTCGACAATTTACGATTACGCACTAGATTTCTCACATTTAAATCTTCATAGGCGATGCAGTCATTAGATGTACATACGCACCTTGCCAACTTCACGGCATGGTCTTTACGTTGCCTACTTACTCTTAAATGTTGTTTGGCATATTGCCGTCTAGCTTTATGGTAATTGCTTGATTGTCGTTGTCCTTTTCGATACTTGACTGACTTTCTTCTGTTCAAACGATTAAGTCGTTTTTCGCTCTTACGATAGAATCTAGGGTTTTCTTCTGTGTGACCGAATGAGTCGGCATAGAAATATTTCAAACCCATATCTAACCCGATAGATCTACCTGTAGGCTGCATATCTTCTTTGACTTCGATAGATATACAAAACTGGCAGTAATAGCCATCGGCGCGACGAACTAGTCTTACTCGCTTAATTTGTTCTGGCTGATAGAAATAGATGTCTCGACTACCAATTAACTTAACTCTACCAATATTATTTTTATCGGTAAAAATAATATGTTTTTTGGTTTGTTTATCTAATTTCCATCCAGACTGTTTATATTCAACCGAACGAGAATATTTTTTGAACTTCGGGAAACCTTTCTTTCCTTTAACTTTCTTTTTGCAGTTATCAAAAAATCTGGCAATACTTGACCAAGCTCGTTCGGCAGATGATTGCCTAGCAGTAGAGTTTAATTTATTGGCAAAAGCAAACTCCTTGGCTAAGATGCGACAATACTTATTTAGGTCATACTTGTTAACCCCTTTATTGTCCATCCAATACCTAAGAGCTTTATTTCTGACAAATTGACCTGTGCGAATTGCTTCGTCAATGCACCTCAGTTGATGTTGCTTTGCTTTGATTTTATACTCTATGACTATCATACTTTTATGCTATCATAATTAGCACAAAAATACAACCAGATTGACGGAGTTACCAAACTAAGTTTCTCATGTCTAATTTAATTCCCCATCGAAACACGCCTGTATTTATTCTTATTGATGGTCATTCTTTAGCTTTTCGTTCTTATTACGCCTTTGCTATGTCTAGACAAGGTGCTTTACGGACTTCTACAGGAATTCCTACTAGTATTTGTTTTGGGTTTTTAAATTCTTTATTGCAAGTACTATCGATCGAACAGCCAGAATACCTAGCTATCGCTTTTGATTTAGCCGAACCAACTTTTCGTACAGTTGCCGATCCTGACTATAAAGCAAATAGAAGCGAAACCCCAGAAGATTTTATTCCCGACATCAATAATTTACAACAGTTACTTACTGCACTCAATTTATCGATCGCGACTGTTCCTGGTTATGAAGCAGACGACGTTTTGGGTACTTTAGCACGACAAGCTTCTCAAGCAGGTTATCAAGTTAAAATTCTGAGTGGCGATCGCGATTTGTTTCAATTGATAGACGATGGTAATAATATTCAAGTTCTCTATTTAGACCCTAAAATATTTAAAGGAGCTAAAAAGGGTTATTTAGAATTTGATGCCAAGGCAGTAGAAGAAAAACTGAAAATCACGCCAGAACAAGTAGTAGATTACAAAGCTTTATGTGGTGACAAGTCTGACAATATTCCTGGGGTAAGAGGGATTGGAGATAAAACAGCAGTTAAGCTACTTAACGAATATCCAACCTTAGAAGCTATTTACGAAAATATCGATAATATTAAAGGTGCAGTTAAAAATAAATTAGAAAAGGGCAAAAAAGATGCTTTTCATTCTCGATTTTTAGCGAAGATTGCTTTAGATGCACCTATAGAAATAACTATAGAAGATTGTAAGATAAAAGGCTTTGATCCTCAACAAATTATCCCCTTACTTAAAAAATTGGAACTAAAAAATATTATTAATAACTTAGATAGGTTACAAGAATATTTAGGAAGAAATCTAGAAGCAAACAAAACAGTAGATATTGATAATATATCTGAAAAAGAAGAGCAACAATTATCTTTATTTACTACGGATGAATCGGGATTAACTATCGATCGAGATATTATTCAACAAAATGAACCGCAAGTAACCATAAAACCCCAGATTATAACTACAGAAGAACAACTAGAAAAATTAATTACCACACTTAAAAAATACACTAATCCCGATCGACCTGTTGCTTGGGATACAGAAACAACTTCTTTAGAACCTCATAATGCCGAACTAGTAGGCATTGGCTGCTGTTGGGGTAATGAAGTAACATCTATAGCCTATATTCCCACAGGACATACAAAAGGCGAACACATAGATAAAGAAAGCGTTTTACAGGCATTACGCCCTATTTTAGAAAGTCAAAAATATCCCAAAGCTTTTCAAAATACTAAATTCGATCGCTTAGTTTTTCATTATCAAGGGATAACACTAACAGGAGTTGTTTTTGATACCATGTTAGCTAGTTATGTTCTCAATCCAGAAACGACTCATAACCTCACCGATCTTTCTGAAAGATATGCTGTAGGAATTATTGCTAAAAGCTATAAAGATTTAGATATTCCCAGAGGTAAAAGTATAGCCGATCTCGATATCTATACTGTAGCTAACTACTGCGGAATAGATGCTTATGTAACTTACCAGCTAGTAGCTAAATTACAAGCAGAACTAGATCGATATCCTCAAATTAATAATTTACTAAAAGAAATAGAACAACCTTTAGAACCTGTCTTAGCAGACATGGAAAATACTGGTATTCTTTTAGATAGTGATTATCTCCATGAGTTTTCGCAACAATTGGAAAAAGATTTAGAGAAAATTAAACAAAAAATCTATAAGTATGCAGGAGAAAAGTTTAATCTGGATTCCCCCAAACAACTAAGTGAAGTTTTATTTGAAAAATTAAATTTAGACCGCAAAAAATCTCGAAAAACTAAAACTGGATACTCTACTAATCAAGCTGTTTTAGAAAAACTCAAAGGAGATCATCCTCTAATCGATGAAATTTTAGAATATCGGACTCTAGCTAAACTCAAATCTACCTATGTCGATGCTCTCCCTGCCCTAGTTCGTAAACCAACAAAAAGAGTACACACAGACTTTAATCAAGCAAATACAGCCACAGGCAGACTGTCTTCTTCTAATCCTAATTTACAAAATATTCCGATTAGAACGGAGTTTTCGCGTCAAATTCGTCAAGCATTTATTACTAAAGATAATTGGTTATTAGTAGCAGCAGACTATTCTCAAATAGAGTTAAGAATTTTAGCTCATTTGAGTCAAGAACCTGTGTTACTCGAAGCTTATCGCAATAGTCAAGATGTCCACAGTGTCACAGCTAAACTATTGTTTGAAAAAGAAGAAATAACTTCAGAAGAAAGAAGACTAGGCAAGATAATTAATTTTGGTGTGATTTATGGCATGGGAGCGCAAAGATTTTCTCGTGAATCTGGTTTTAGTACAGAAATAGGTAAACAATTTATTGATAAATATCGCCAGAAATATTCTTTAGTATTTGCTTATTTAGAAAAAGTCAAAAAAGAGGCGATCGCGCAAGGTTTTGTTACTACTATTTTAGGTAGAAGACGTTACTTTAATTTTGTGAGTGAAAGTCTACGCAAATTAAGAGGTACGAGTCCCGAAGATATCAACTTAGATGAGCTTGATTATAGTTATGGCGATGCTCAATTATTGAGGGCTGCTGCTAATTCAACTATTCAAGGTTCTAGTGCAGATATTATTAAAATTGCCATGGTTGAATTGCATCAAGTTTTACAAAATTATCAAGCTCGATTATTACTTCAAGTTCACGATGAATTAGTCTTAGAAATACCCGATCGTGAATGGTCAGAATTGCAACCACAAATTAAATCAATTATGGAAAATGCCGTTCAACTTAGTGTTCCTTTAGTAGTTGATGTTCATGCAGGAAAAAATTGGATGGAAGCAAAATAAGCAGGGTAAGCGCAAGAAATGTAGACTAACGGAAGAATCTTCTTAAAGCAGAAATCTTATTTTTCAAGGCTGGTTTTGATTGGACAAAAGCACGGCTCTTATTTTTCACCCATTTTGCAGCTTCTCTAATTCGAGTATCTTTGTTAAAAGGAATGCTCAACAGTTCTGGCCAAAGCTGTTTAATCAAGTCTGTAGCTAACTGTTGCCGGAACCGATAATCTGCTGGTAGCTGTAACATTAAACTGAAGATCTCTCTGTCCGACAGAGGTACGATCCTGATGTTATTGGTGTGACCGTAGTGATTTGGTCCTGCCCAGCATTCGAGTCTTTGCTCGATATAAAGAAAATCTAAAATGTCTAAGGGGTTAGCTAAGGGCAATTGGCTTATCCAGCAACCAGCAGCTTCGACAAGCTTTGGATGAGCTGGAAAACCTAGGCGAGCGACAATCTCTTCAGTTGATATAGCATCCGAAGTGAGGTCGCTTTTCTTACCCGTTCGGCATAATTGCATAACCGAGAATCAAGCCGATTTTCTGCTTGCCACTGTCAAAAAGGTGTGTGCTCTGAAGCGATGGGCAATATTGCAATGTCCACTCATTTAAGTATTCGCTTTCCCAGTTCGAGAACTTATTTCCCGTTTCATGGATAAGTCGAAACTGGCCGTGGAAGTCAACGTCGCTTATCGTTTTTTGCATTCATAATCTCCGTCAATGACACGCTCGATGAAAGTAACCTACATTCAGCAGGTTCGTCCTCAATTTGAATAATTTTCTCTTTGCTTACAAGCCAAAGCTATTATACCCGGCAAAGGTTTCATCGATTTTTGAATAAATCTCAAAAAGCCTAACTTCATTCTCAATTGGTCATGCTTTTTGATAATAGCTGAACTGGCGATCACGCTTGGCGTGCCAGCTTCGCTGATCGCCTGATTTCCCATAGTGTCGTAAAAAATATTCGATATCCAAGTTAACCTGCTGAATGTAGGCTAAACTATTGTATTTATGAATACTCCCAGTCACTATATTCTCAATCTGGCATTACTTGGCAAAACCATTGCACCAAAAGATAATATAGCAATTACTATTGGTGCAATTTTGCCAGATATACCGATTTTTCTCTTTTATTTTGTTGCCAAATTTATTTACAAATTACCAGAGCAAAAAATTTGGTCAGAAGCTTATTACCAACCTGTTTGGCAAAATATTATTGCCCTTTCTCATTCGATTCCTTTAGCTTTAGTTGGTTTAATTATGTTTATTTATCTTGACTGGAAAACTGGTGCAGTACTTTGTATAAGTATGATTTGCCACTGTTTACTCGATTTGCCAGTTCATCATGATGACGCTCATAGTCATTTCTTTCCTTTAAGTAATTATCGTTTTATCAGTCCATTTTCGTATTGGGATGTCAATCATTATGGCAAAATTGTGGCAGCGATCGAACTTTTATTGGTACTTATCGTTAATCCCTTAGTATTGGGATTACTTAATTCGCCTATTACTAAAGGAATAGTAATAGCTATTGACTTAATCTATGTATTTGGCTACTTTCGTTTTTATTTGCTTACTTAAATAGTCTATCTTCTGAAGATTGATTGTTAGACAAATTTAATTCTTGCGATTCTCGATTTAATTGGGGTTTGTTGTGAATTTGCTGATTAATTCTAAATAGAATTACGCTCAAGATTAATATAATAATCAAACTATCTACTTCCCATAAAGCAGTGCTACTGACCTGGGTTTTTCCTGTTTCTTTAGAATCGATACTAGCAATTTTATGACGATCGCTTAAAAAATTATCTAATTCTTTTTTAAAATTAACTTGCCGATGAGAAGATGCAGAATTAATCAGAGGCTTCAGCTTGTTTTCGCGAGTACTAACAGAAAACTCTAGCTGATTAGTAGTTAAATTAGATTTGAATCGAGCGAATTCTAATTTTTCCTGGGAAACTATACTATCTAACACGGAAATTGGTTCTGTTGTATACTTTCCGTTGTACGGGATATTACTCCTAAAGCTTTCTATTTTTGTTGCAGAAATTCCTCGCTTACGATTTCGATCGCCAGCTTTGAATCGCTCGGAAAGCCTAATTTTTTTGAAACCACTTCGATAATGACGAGAAAAGGCAAAATAACTACTGAAAGCTGGTTTAGTCGTGCCGATTACCACCAACAAGCTTTCTATAGCTATAAAGCTAAAAACAAGAGTTCTTTTCTGCCAATTATTACTCTCCATAATAATTCCATCTTACTATTAAGTAATGCTGGAATTATCAGTTTGTCTATGTAAATTTACTTAAGTTAAGCTTGTTTAATAATTGAGTTGAAATCCTCAAAAAAACTTTGCTCGATCTATATATTAATTAAGGCAATTATGTGATAGAAAATATTAAATTTTATCTACCTAGTTTATTAGGTATATTTTGGCAACCACCAGGAATTGTTTCTCTTGTTTTTTCTCCACCCCAAGCACAGAAATAATAACGCTGTTCTTCATTAAGTCGTTTTACTCCTGTCAAATTGCATCTTTCGATTACCACCCCAGTATATTCCCCTGTTTCATAATTAGGCGGTGCAGTGCGACTGCGGGGAGAAGCAGTTTCTACTGAGCCATAAAAGAGACGAGTACTCTTTAAATCTGCTCCCATCAACTTAGCCTCGTATAGTACAGTACGAGAAAGATTAGCCTTAACCAGATCGCAGTTCGTAAGATTAGCTCTGACCATATTAGCTTCACTCAAATCTGTCCAGCGTAAATCTTGACCAGCCAGATTACATCCTGCCAGCATTACTCCCAAATGAATCACTCTAAGTCCATAGGCTCTATCTTCGGCATAACCACCAGTTCCGTCTAAAATTGGTCTACCCAAAAAGGTATCCCGACGAAGAGGGGTTAATAAACGAGATTGAGACAGAAAACGCAGAATTTTGGCTTTGCCTATCGAATCAACACTACTGAGAATAGCAGCAGTACGTCCCTCAGCAATTGCTCTTTCTTGAGGCCAATCTTCCAAAAAACCATCATCATTTAAAGCCAGATCGGATACTCCCTGAAAATAAGCATCAATGGTTTGTTGTTGGGTGATGCGATTTTGTTGAATAGTCAGATCTTTAGAAATTACATACTGTGCCCAAGCAACATATACTGCCAGCACGGCAATAGATATCTGCCCTAAAGCCCCTACCCAATCAGCCCAAGAACCAAATTCATCATATTTGAATTGATTCAACCAATTGCTTACTGCTTGATATAAACCCAAATATTTAAATAAGCCAGCACAAGCTAGAGTGAAGCCAAGAAAAGCTAAGATATTTCTTCGTTCGGCAGGAGTAAGAAATCGAACAATCCAACCTCGAACCGAGTTGAATACTACACCTAAAGAAAAAAGTAAAGCAGCGATCGAGCCAGCTATACCCAACCAAGAAAAATTAAACCATAATCCTAATCCCATTATTGCTAAAGCAATGATAATTGACCAAGATTGAGAAAGACGAAACTTTTTGTCAGCTAAAGTTTGAGTAACTCTACTCACTGCCTGGGTATTTTGATGGGTTGGTGAAATTATTTCCTCTGTAGATATCTTCGTATTCACTGAAGAAATTTCTGCTTGGACTGGTAGAGAGTCTGAAGTTATTTGCTTGTTGTTGGTGATTTCTTCTTTAGTCCGATTGGGTTCTTGGTTAGAATCAGAATTGGGCTGATTGGTCATTACCTATAAAGTAAATAATGTGATACGTAGGAATCTATTTTTGGGCAACCAGAAAAGCAACCTTTTGTGCTGCATCTGAGAGTAGATAGCCTTCTGGTATTCCTTGATAAAATAGTACATTGATAGCTGCATTAATATTGCGATCGGGCGTAGCCTGGCACTGCGTGGTCAGCTTCGCTGGCTGCGGAGCAGATCGCTAACCCAATTACAATCAGGATTAATACAGTTATACACTCTAATATCTGGAGGCATATCTGTTTCTGTTCCCCAGACAGCGCATTTTCTATTAATTTTAGCTGCGAACGAGAATTGAAAGAAAAGATCGATCGCTTTGTTAGATATTGTATTTGCTGCCGAATATCAATTAAACGTAAATGAAAGCCTTAAAGGAAAACTCGATTACTTCATTGAGAATGATAACAATATAGTTGTAATCGAAGCTAAAAAAGATGACTTTGAAGCGGGAACCCGTCAGTTAATTGCCGAAATGGTAGCAGTATCGATCGCCAAAGATAGCGATACAGTTTATGGAGCAATCAGCAATGGTAGGATCTGGCAATTTCAAGTACTCGATCGTCCGATGGCAGAAATCGTTCAAGATATTAACCTGTACAACTTTCCTCAAGAAGCAGAAAAGCTGTTTCGGATATTGCTAGCAATGTTAATTATCGAAAAGTAACCTAACTATTGCGACACAACCCCTTATTTTTCAATTTAGATAAACTAAAAACTAAGATGGACTTAGAGAAATTAATTGAATCAAACGCTAAGGCGATCGCAGTATTAACTTCGTCGGATATCCAAGAAATGAAGCGCGATCGAGATACGATGTACGGATTGATGCGAGATTTGACCGAGAAAATGAGTCAATTGACTTCCCATCAACCTCGCAATACTTCTCGTTTAAGGGAGATAAGGAAGATAGGGGTGGTAGGGGAGATAGGGTAATCGACACTCTCTCATCTTCCCCATCTTCCCCATCTTCTCCAATTGAATCGTTAAACGAGAAGTATCGATCGACCTCGGACCTACGAATTAATAGAAAATCTCGATAACCGACAAACTCAGCTAACCAATCAGCAACAGCAATTGATTGAAATTCTTAAAAAACCGATCGGCGATCGATAAACAAGTAGCAGATAGAATTTAAACGTTAAAAACCAAACAGATAAAGGCTTATACTAACCTTGGGTTAATTATCGCCTTCTAATGGCTCTAAAATCAAAAAATTAACCCACAAACCAATGGGGTAAGAGATACTATGTTTAATTTTTCAGGAACCAGACCAGATGATTTAGGGGTAAAGGACGGCAAGCTCAAACCATGTCCTGGTACGCCTAATTGTGTTAATAGCCAAAGTGACAAGCCACAAGAAAAAATAGAACCTTTGCCAGCAGTGCCTATTTATGAAGTCAAAAAAGTAATAGAAAGCATGGAAAGGACAACTATTATTACAGAAACTAGTAATTATCTGTATGCAGAATTCAAAAGCAAATTAATGGGATTTGTGGATGATGTAGAATTTTATCTCGATCCTGCTGAAAATGTTATTCATGTTCGCTCTGCTTCTCGTTTGGGTAAATCCGATTTAGGAGTAAACAGAGCCAGAGTAGAAGAAATTAGAGCTAAACTGACTTAGAAAATTGTGAGTTCGCAATTCAGGTTCGACAGTTCTTACGAAAGTTGCTTTAAGTCGGGGCTTTTAAAAACGGGATGTAAGTTCCCAGGGGACTGTCTACCGAGGTGACCTCGGCAGTTCATAAGCCCCGCTTCACAGCCCCTTCCTCCAACCGCAATATTTTACTATCGGAATGATAAGCGATCGCTTTTTCGTTTAAAATTTACTGAATTTTAAAGAACGCCAGCATTAGCTAGTCCTAAAATAATTCCTGCTCCTAAAATATGACCGAAACTAGTAGTTGCTAGTAATTCAGGAATACCAAAATCATGCCATACTTCTGCTTTAGGGACGGGTAAAGCAGGTCCTTGACCTGGGTTTTGTATGAAATAGCGACCAATTATTAGGGCAGATAAATTAGACAAAATCATCACTAGACAAACAGATACATTCCAATCAATAGTTTTAGGTGTAGAGGAAACAGCAAAAATCAAAGTTGAGAACATTTAATTTTTTACTCCTAAATTAAAGCTTATTTGTTCTATAGCCAAACTATAATATTGTTTTGGCTTTAATTGTGGTTAAATTTACTTTTTTTTAGTAGTTCATTATTGCTTTCTTTGGATTCATTTAAAATAATTTCTTAAAAAAAGCAATATTTTTTAAACTTAATTATTATTTTAGGTTTAGTTAATTAAATTAAGTTATTTATTGAGAACGGTATATAGACTCAGAAAATGATTTAAATTGAATAGGTATTTGCAGTGGCTGATTTTTTTTGTTAATAAATTTTTCTACACCTAAACTTTCTAAACTATCTAATAACGCTTCTTTTACTGCTATTTCTTGAAACTGAGAAAGCATCAAACAATAATATTCTACTAACTGGACATTATAGTCTTGAGGTAAATTACCATTTTTAAACAACCGAGTTAATTGACGTATGGCAATAATTTTTCTGAGGCTATCTTTATGAGTCAAATCTGCGAGTAATCGATTCAATTCAGTCTCATTTTGACGAAGACGATTGTTGCTCCATAAATGCCAAACTAATAAAGCTAAAGTTATCAGACTGGCAAAAGTTTGCAAAATTATTCCCATTGCTAACCATTGATTTTCTGACTCAGTCCAAATACAAGCTGCAATATAGATACCCAAAGCAGTAATACTACCACTGCTTACCGCAACAATTAACTGACGATTAGAATTGCTTAGAAAATGTTGCCATCTAGACCAAAGATCGAGCCAATTCTTACTTTGTAACCAGTAAACTAAGACCATAAATCCAATACCAGTTACAGTAGCTAGCAATAGTTTCCAATTCCAAATCCAGACGAAAACTAACCCCAGCAAACAGAGTAACCAGCTACTTATTTCTCTTAGTTGCTGGGAGTAAGTTCGCTTTAGATACTGCAAGCTGGAAATGAAATCAAGAAGTTGTTCCCAAGACAATGGTGTTTTGGACACGAAAATTTTTTAAGCTAATACAAGATATCGATCGTTTAATGTAGCATTAATTCACTAAGAATTTTTATCTGGAAGAGAAGTTCCCAGTAAACAAGCTCGATCGAGGTCAACGCCGTCAAAATTAGACCCTTCCAACTCGGCACAAAGCAAATTAGCCCCTACTAAATTAGCTCCTGCTAAATTAGCCCCTCGCAAATCTGCCTCTTCTAAATTGGTTTCGCTTAAATTAGCTCCTTGTAAGTCGGCTTGAGCCAAATTTGCTCCCTTAAGATTAGCACTATTTAAGTTAGCACCTCTAAGGTCGGCACCGCGAAAATCTACGCCAGTGAGGTTAACTCCTGTCAGATTTACTCCGCTGAGAAAAGACCCTGCTAAGGATGCTTGTGTCAACTTAGCTCCCATAAGATTAGCACCCCGCAGATTACTACCCCTTAAATCTGCATTACTCAGATCGGCTTGCATCAAGTTAGCTCCCAGAAAATTGGCTCTAACATCAGCACAGTTGAATCTAGCTCCTAACAGATTGGCTCCGTCTAATCTTGCTCCTTTGAGGTTAGAGTGAGAAAAATCTGCACCGACTAAATTAGCACCAGCCAGATTAATTCGCTCCAATTGACATTTAGAAAGATTTTCGTCTTCTAAATCGACTCCAGGAAAATGTTTTTCTTGTCCTGTACGAATAGCTTCTATTTTGGTCATCAATTATTTTACAGTCGCGTTTTTGGTTACTTTTTAAATTAATAAATTTTAAGCCGAAGTAGTGCGATTTTCTTCACTAGGTTCAGAATCAAGCAGCCACATTCCTGTAGCAATTTTGGGTTGATAGGCTTGAATACTCATTCCCTGCTGCATACCCATAACCATTAAAGCCAAAGAATCTACTAATTTGGGGTCATAAATTGTCCCTGCTTTGTTTTGACACTTAGCTAGGGCTTTTGTCAGAACATTGTTAATAGAATCTTCTCGTTTATACTGATTGACTCGTGCTTGGAAATCAGCAACTAGACGAATAATTCTCGATTCTAGAGGAATGCCATCATAGGCTAAACCAGAAGGAGTACCAGAACCGTCCCAAGCTTCTGTCTGATGGGTTACTATTTTGGCGATCGCCTTTAATTGAGGCATAATTCTTAGTACCGATGCCTGAGGTAAGTGGTCTTGATGTTTCAAGACTTCTTGTTGAGCGGGGGATTTTATTTCTTCTGTTTCCAAGGCACTAGTTAAAGATGCCAGACGATGCAATAATCCTGCCAGACGCAAGCGTTTTATTTGCCATGAGGGTAAGTCTAGTATTTGTCCCATTGCTTCTACCATAGCTGCTACTTCTGTTGCTGCCATAGGATTACTGAGATCGGTATAATCTAGGAGTTGGGCTATTCTTAAAAATGCCTGAATTTTATTGGAAGCTAGATTATCTTCGAGGGCTTGCAACCAAGCAAAATTATCTTCTTTTTCTGGTTGATGTAGATGTTGCTCTTCTGCTTGTAAATAGTTGACTACTTTTGATACTACTGCCGTCAAGTCATCTTTTTGTTGTGAGCCGAATTTTAAGCTCATTTGTTCTACTTGTGATGATAGAGTTTGAGCTAGATCGCGGTCGTACTTGGCAATATGGTCGATCGCCAATTTTACGGTTTCTTTGACTAATTCTGGCTCAAATGTCCAAAAACCATAAAATTTTCTCTCTAAGTCTTCTTGTGGTTGACCACCAACCCCATAATCTTCCTCAGATAATTCTTGACACAATACCATTGCTGTATAAGTAGAGGAAAAAATCATTAAATGCCATTCTTGGGCTACAGGATCGTCTGGGGGTAAACTTACTAAAGCTACATTCTTTCTTTGGCTGGTAGGATGGGTGGCAAAACCTGCATCTGGTGCAGCTAGAATCGCTATTTGAGATGATTTTTCTGCTAATTCACCATAACGCTCTGCTTCTTGGAGATACCATTTTCCTCGCTGAAATGCCGTTACCATCAACGGCGCACTGTCCGACTCTAAAATAAAGTCTTCTAATGCATGACAGAGAGCAACTAAAGTATTTTTATAATATACTCCCAGATTTAGCGGTCTATTATTTTTGCCATGAGCAGCATCTAGTCTTTGTAATATAGAGCCTTTTAGCATATCTTAAATTATTATTTATCTATTAAAAACATTCAATGTGAATGTGTACTTACGTTTACCAATTTCACTATCTTTTTAAGAAATTGTTGCCAATACTTTTTGCTTACTTGCTATAGGCGCATTTAGTGCTTCTTCTAAGTCAGCACGACCTAATCTATCTTCCAAAATCTTCATTACTTCTCGTCCAAAATCGTTAGGATTCTGTTGCCAAGCTTGCAAACAAACTTCCCCAAAGAAAGAACCATTAGGTTCGGGATTCCACAGTAGTTTTTTCGCCGTCCAAGGCATCAAACTCATCGGGTTATATCCTGGTTTAAGAATATCATTTTTCAAGGCATATTCTTCTAAGTGAGTGTGAGGTTGTAAGCCAATAAAGAAGATGGCTGGCTCGACTTTATCTACTCCAAAAATTCGTTCTAGTTCTCGATGATAAGCAACAGTTTGACGAATAGTATCGTGAGTTTCGTCAATTACATTAAAAGAATAATTGACGGAAACTAGATCGTTAAAACCTGCTGCTTTTAAATCCCGACAATTCTGGAGTACAGTACGGAGATTGTAACCCATGCGCATTTTACGAACTAATTCTTGAGAACCACTAGTAATGCCGATCTCGAAATAGTTCATTCCCGTTTTAACCATTAACTCACACAACTCTGGAGTCAAGTTATCAGCACGAATGTAGGCTGCCCAATGAGTATCCTTCATACCAGAGTCGAGGATTTTTTGTAATAGTTCTATGGCATCGGGAATATATTTTTTGGCAGGAATAAATTGAGCATCGGTAAACCAGAAGTTACGAATACCCCTGTCATAAAGCTGACGCATTTCTTTGACGACTTCATCGTGCGCATTAATCCGTACTTGTTTGCCTTCAACTACTGTATAGATACAATAACAACAGTTGTGAGGACAGCCTCGTTTGGTTTGTACGCCAATATAGAAGTCATTTTCTTGGAGATAATAGTCAAATTCAGACCAAATGCTAGCAATGTAGTCATAGTTGCAAGCAGTTTTTTCAATAGGGGTAGGTTGTTCGTGAATTAATCTTTCTCTTGGTTGAGTTTCGCCTACTACATAACAACGTTCGTTACTAATATCTTGACCTTGAAGTAATTTAGCAAGTAAGGTTTCTCCTTCACCTACGGAAACAATTGTCCCTGCGGGTAGTTTATCTTTTAACTGTTCGTAGAAAACGCTGACAGCACCACCACCTACAACACTGCGGGCATCTGGATGATATCGACGCGCCCGTTTCAAACCACGCTTAATTAAGCCTAAATTACGCCATAATTCGCCATAATAAGCAGTGGTAACTTTTAATCCGCCTAATGCCCCCCTCAGTCTAATTAGAGGATTTTTAGCGTAGTAAAATTCAAAAGCATTTTGGAGTGGGTTTCCGCCTCTACCACCTACTGGAGCATAAATCTGAATATCGCGCCAAGAAAACACTAGTAAATTGGGCTGAAATCGATCGATACAAACATCTAAAGCTCGAGCGAAATCTAGAGGGGGTACAGTGCCTAAGTCGAATATTTTTTGTTCGATTTGAGGCAAAAGCTTATGAATATGATCGGCTAAATAGACAACACCAATAGGAAAAATTGGATTGCAGGGCAGACGAACATAAAGAATTTTTTGATTCATAACTCTTGGCTTTAATCGGTTTTTTAGTTTTGAAGAAGCTAACGCAGTTCTTGGATGTAGGCTCCGAAAGAGCGTTGACTGAATTTAAAAATAAATTAAGGAAAGATAAAATTAAAATTTTTCACATATCTTAACTTTAGCGAGATTATCTCTCACAATCAACTAATATCTATTTCATACTCGTGTTCGATGATTTTTTTAGACAAACCGCTCGAAGTTCGGGGGGAGGCGATTGGCAGCTCTTTATGGCTAAATTTCTATAAATCTAAAAAAAATCTAAAAAAAACCCATAATATCACAGAGTGTAGCAGAAGGTACGAAGGTAAATTTTAATTGGTATTCACTTTTACAGCTAGTGGGGATCGGAAATGTTAGCGTAGCAGAGTAATAGCAAATTTCATTTAAAACCCTTTCATAATTATGTCTCAAATACTCGATCCCGTTCCTCACGATACTCAAAATAGTATTCTTTGTTGCTATGTAAATAAAACCAGTCAAATTCAGATTGCTCGCATTACTAATATTGCTAATTGGTATTTTGAAAGAGTAGTATTTCCCGGGCAAAGACTCGTGTTTGAGACTTTTTCTCAAGCTCTTTTAGAAATTCATTCGGGAATGATGGCTACTGCAATTCTTTCTGATACTATCCCTTGTGAGCGTCTTTGTTTACAGGAAAGCAAAAGTTCTGCTCATGATAAAGTATCTTTGAGTGATGATAGTAAAACTGATAGTAACTATAGAGTAGAAGCTATCGATCGAGACTCTAAGACCGATTTAATATTTTGGAAAACGCCTGTTAGCGTGTGATAGATAGTTTATTAATAAAAAAAAAATTAAAGGGTTGTCTGCTCAGACAACCCTTTTACAGTTGTGAACATATAGGTTTATTAGGGATTAAGTTTGGATTTACCTTCTTTTCTTTGGCTCTGGAAAATTGCTGCCTGGTCGATGGGACTCGCGATCGCAGCTTATCTATTGCAGACTGTTTCTGGTGGATGGATGTATTATTCCCGTACTAGTAGAACTCTTCGCCCTTCTTGGCTGAGATATTTTCACTACGTAAGTGGTATAGTAATGGTAATGTTGGTAATTCTTTTGCTAATTATCGGCTTAGTAGGTACAGTAGGTCATTACGGCAGCCTAATGCACTCGTCCCATTTTGGTGCGGGTCTGTTAGTAGTCGCTTTAGTATCGTTATCAGCTTGGAGTTCTACTAAAATTAGCTCTCAACGTCCCTGGGCGCGATCGCTTCATATTGGAACAAATATAATCTTATTTGCTGGCTTTGTTTTTGTTTCTTTGACTGGCTGGGAAGTAGTTCAAAAGTATTTATAGGATTCAGACTTACTATGGATGACAGATCGGCTTGCCGTCTGGTTTATTGGGAAAATTTATAGTCCCCAGTTTGTTACGGTAAGTATCTGGGTCTTGACGTAACGCTACAGGTATTGAGAGAGTGTGATTCGCTGTCATCAATATTTTGCGGTTGAGCAAGAGACGATTATTATCGGGATTTAACCAATTCAAGGCATTTGGTGGTATGTATCCTTGTCTATAAAATTGACCGTACCAATCTAAAACCCTGACAATACCTTGACGCACTTGAGCTTTGTCGACTTGAAGTTGACCTTTGTTATTTAGGATCGATACATTGTAGGCTTCTAAAATTTGCTCGAAGGTTACATAAGTGTCTCCTGCTTGAGGTGATAGAGGTAAGCCAATTCCATAAATATCTTGTTGTGGTAGCGCAATAAAAAATCTACTTAAAGTTGGGTAAACTTATGCAGACGTGACACCAAGCGCACTTGTGTCACTAAGGTTTACTGGAGTGTCTGACGACTTGCCCAATAACTTCCTTTTCTCCTCACGCGTTCCTTTGCGCCGTAAGACGGCGCAGGGGGAGAAGGGGGCTTTACAGGAGTTATCTTCTGTGCATCCAGTTGAATTCCTGTATTTTGAAGCCCCCGAACCGCGCTCGTCAAAAGAACTCTGGTTATTAGGCTTGACCCCAACCCTGACCTTCATCTCAAAATAACTATGCCGATGGCAACCCTTCAGTAATTTAGAGATACGCGCCCAATAAGTCCATACGTGCTTGTTATCATCCACTGGCGATACCAAGGCATTACAGGCTCTGGGCCAACGCTCTGAAAGTCTAAGACTACGACGGGCAAGTACTAATGCTGCTGCTGTACCACTATTTAACCCGATCGAGCCTTATCATTCTCTATTGGAGACGATGAGCCGACTTTTTGCGCTCCCTCTAATTTTGAGTGCAACTCATTTTGTACTATTGTCCAAAATTTCCAGAAACCATCCCAATCTTGGGGAATATCTCGTTCTGTTCGCTCGACTTGCTCGAGTAAGTCTCGCCAGTAATAAATATGATTTGTCGCTTGGTGAATAGGAACTGCGTAGTAGCTTTGCTTTTTCTCTACATTGTTATACAGGGTAACAGTCTTCAAAATATCTTGAGAATAAAATTTTTAAAACATTATTTTCGGTGGAAGATTTGGTAATTGGAGGTGCATCTGTTTGCAAGGATTGACGATCGACTCTAGCAATATTATTACAAGCAATAATTGCCAAACTGATAGTCAAAAATATCAAAATAGGTTTGATGTATTTATTCATTACTTCTCGAACACTATACTCTTTAGTAACTTAAAAGCGCGAAGCACTCAATTGGTTCATCGTAGTTAAGATTATCTTCGAGGGTCACTGCTTTTTGCAGTCTGTATATAAATTCTCAACAACAGCTAGCAACCACAACTTACCTAAATTGCTTTTTTTATCGATCTATTACATTTTTGCCAACCTACAATCGATAAATTAACTTTAATATTTTGTTGACAAATTAGCTCTAAAAAATACTATGCCTAGTCTAGACAATAACCTCGAGCGACTACACTTAAAACGCCCTTGTTTATTAGTAGCAGATTTAGAACGATCTTTGACTATTTATCGCGATATTTTAGGATTTAAGCTTATTTATGTGAGTGAGGCATCTTCAGATTCCTATTTATACACGATCTTTAAACTTCCTAATACTGCTCGGCTTAAATTTGCTGCTTTCGATACAGAGTATGAATCTCGTGCTTTGGCTTTAACAGAAGTAAAAGGAATCGAATTACCCCTACCAACTGCTCCCTATCTTACTGCTATGGTGATTAAAGTAGGAGAACTTACGCCCGCGATCGCCAAAATTAGTCAATTAGGATTAGAAATAGCTAAACCCAATTCTTTCACTACTCCACCCAATCTTTGTTTCACCGAACAAGCCTTTTATGATTATGATGGTCATCTAATTATGCTTTACGAGATGAATACTAGCGATTAATTAACTACTTAACAGCATATTACTTAGTAGCAATGCCTCGATACATATAACCATGAACTTTAGGAGATTTAGGAGCATAAAATTTATCGATTTTGATGTTAGTAAACTTTTGCTTAACTAAATGTTCGATATTGCGGTTGAGATGACAGCCATCGGCGATAATTTTCTGAATTGGAGTTAAACGATTTTGCCAGACTTGTATATTAGGTTCATTACTCAATCCATGTTCGATAAAAAAGAATTTACCTCCAGGCTTGAGGACACGGTAAATTTCGGCGCTCGCTCGCTCGACCTGAATAATACTACATAACGTCAAATTAAATACTACGCAATCAAAATTAGCATCTTCCATCGGTAAATTTTCTCCATTAAGTACCCGATTATCTACAGAAATTGAAGATTGCTTTATTCTCTTGTCAGCCAATTTTTTCATCCCAGGATTAGGATCGACAGTAGTAATCTTGTCAATTTTTTCTGGATAATAAGGTAAATTTAAGCCCGTGCCAAAACCTATTTCTAATACTTCTCCCTCTACTTCTGCTAATAATTGTTGACGATATTGGACAATAACGGGATCGGACATAGCCCAATCTAGCATTCTGGGAAAAAGGAAGTTGGAGTAAATATTCATAACTGATATATTAGACTTCTTACAAAAATAAACGCTCGCTCGGAATTAATCCCTTTTACCTTTTACCTTTTACCTTTTACCTTTTATCTTGACCTAACCAAGGTTTATAGTACTTATGCAATAGGTCTATTATCGATCGCTAATCATTGTGAGGCATAAGATATGAAGTTTAGTGAAATTATTAGTAGCTTGGGAACATCAGCAGAAATTAACAGTCTTAAGATAGATCGAAACCTAAATCCAGATATAGAAGGAATGGCTGCGGTCGATCTAGCTACCTCCAATAAACTCAGCTATATAGAAGGAAGTAAATTTGCTAACAGGCTAAATTTAACCAATGCTGGTGCTCTAATTTTGCCACGAGATGAACAATTGCAAGCAAAAGCCAGCGAAAAAGGTATTGCTTGGATTGCTACACGGCAACCAAGATTAATGTTTGCTCGAGTACTCGCCCTTTTTTATCAGCCCTTTCGTCCTGCTCCGAGCATTCATCCTACAGCAATTATCGATGATTCGGCAAGTATAGGTAAGGATGTTTATATTGGAGCCCACGTAGTAATTGAGAAAGGAGTAACTATTGGCGATCGCGTCTGCATTTATCCTAATGTAGTTGTTTATCCCGATGTAGAAATTGGGAACAACACTATTCTTCATGCTAATTGTACTATTCACGAACGCAGTAAAATTGGGACAAATTGTGTAATTCACAGTGGTGCAGTAATCGGTGCGGAAGGATTTGGTTTCGTGCCCACTGCTGAAGGTTGGTTCAAAATGGAACAGTCTGGCTACACGGTGTTAGAAGATGGGGTAGAAATAGGTTGTAATAGTGCTGTCGATCGCCCTTCTGTGGGAGAAACGAGAGTTGGGTGTAATACCAAAATTGACAACTTAGTGCAGATTGGTCATGGTTGCCAAATTGGTCAAAACTGTGCCATAGCAGGACAAGCCGGTTTAGCTGGCGGAGTAACTATTGGCAATCGAGTTATGTTAGGAGGACAAGTAGGCATAGCAAATCAAGCCAAAATTGGTGATGGGGCGATCGCTGCTGCCCAAAGTGGTATTACTAGTACTGTCGCTCCTGGCGCGATCGTTTCTGGTAGTCCGGCTATGCCCAATAAATTGTATTTAAAAGTCTCTGCTATTTCTAAACGTTTGCCAGAAGTATATAAAATCTTCCAAGAATTGAAACAGAAAATTTAAAAAAAAAATGTAAATATTATGATAATTTCTGGTCGATTGTTGTAATATTTAGCACTAGAAATTTAAATTGTATCCAAAATATATTTAGAAGCAATAATTATTTTTTGAGGACATCAAAGAGTAATTGGCAAAAATACTCAATACTTAATAACAACAATTAAACAAGAAAGCATCCAAAACTTATTCACTCGTTCTTTTTGTTTTCTTCTTTTATATTTGCACTTAGTAACTTATTTTTACAGATCGATAAAATGTGTTGTTAGTTACAAATACTTTTATTACTTTATTCCATAATAGGATAGTACGTTTAGTATAGTTATTGAACGACTTAATAGTTGGCGAGCAAAAGTTAAGTATTTTTCCTGAACTGAAAATACAGTAAGTAGCTTATAAAAGGAGAGTATCTCTGGAGCAACTAGCAGCAAATACTATTAAGTGTGGAAAATAATGGCAAATTCACAAAATTTTTTCTAAGCCAGGTTACGCAGTTATTTTTTAGCAAGATTACGAAAAAGTAACTGCTCTAACTTTTAAAACTGCTTTAAACTTTATATCAAGATTTTGTGAAGTCCATAACCCAGAGTAGATATCCGTAAATTTACGGACTATCCTAGAGAAAATAAAACCCAAATTAAGTGTTATCTGGTGTAGTTCAACCTAAGTAAGATGAATAGTACAGTATTATATAAAGAAATTACTACTTTTCAGCCCACAGGATATGTAAGTGCAGCCAATGCGGAAGAGTTTTTAAACGAGCTTACTAATGTCATTAAAGAGCGGTCAAATTCTATTTTATTAGTAGATCTGAAAGAAATAGAATTTATGGATAGTGCGGGTTTAATGGCTTTAATTAAGAGTTTTCGCTTGAGCCAAAGTTTGAATAGACGTTTTAGTATTTGTTCTGTTGCTCCCTCAGTCAGAATAGTTTTTGAAGTTACCCAATTAGATAAAGTATTTGAGATTTTCGACAGTAAGAAAGATTTTGAAGCAACATTAACTTAATGATAATTGTTGGGAAGTAAAATATTAGCTCTCTTGCATGAATAGAATCAAAAATTAGCTCTTTTTTCTTCCGTCGAGTGAATTATAGAAATATTCATGCAGGAGGTCTGTTCCAAATTGGTAGCCATAAAAATATAGCTCGATGGCTGCTGATTTTTAGCGACGTTCGGTATATTAAAGAGGCTAGGATAATAGCTTTTACCAAAGCAGTAGGATAATTGATACCGTGACGATCGCTATAGACCAACTAATAACTCCAGAAATTATCAAGCCAGCCCGTTACCTCGGTAATGAATTAGGTGCCAAACATAAACTCTGGCAAGAAGAGCAAGTTCATTGGGTACTCACCTATCCAGAAGTTTATGAAGTAGGGGCATCCAATTTAGGGCATATCATTCTCTACAATGTTATTAATGCTCAACCCAAGCAATTATGCGATCGCACTTACCTACCCGCACCAGATTTAGCTGCTAAATTACGCTCGACTAACACACCTCTTTTTGCTCTAGAATCCAAACGTCCTCTATTAGAGTTTGATATTCTGGGGTTTAGTCTTAGCTACGAGTTAGGGGCAACTAATATTTTAGAAATGCTGGATTTGGCGAGAATTCCTCTAACCTGGCAAGAGCGAGAAATGGAAGATTATCCCTTGATTTTTGCTGGTGGGCAAACAGCTACTTCTAACCCCGAACCCTATGCCGACTTTTTTGATTTTATTGCCTTGGGAGACGGAGAAGAACTTTTACCAGAAATTGGTTTAGTCATTGAAGAAGGAAAAGCAGCCAAGCTAAGTAAAGCAGAATTGTTACTAGATTTAGCCCAAGTGCCTGGGGTTTACGTACCCAGATTTTACGACATGGCTGAAGATGGTTCGGTTAAACCCAATCATCCTGATGTTCCTCCTAGAATTTTGAGAAGAGTAGCCACACCGATCCCTGCTTATTCTATTGGCTTAGTACCTTATATAGAAACAGTCCACGATCGCCTTACTGTAGAAATAAGACGAGGTTGTACTCGCGGTTGTCGCTTCTGTCAGCCAGGAATGCTCACTCGCCCTGCTACCGATGTCGAACCAGAAAAAGTGGTAGAAGCTATCGAACAGGGAATGCGGGCAACTGGCTACAACGAATTCTCTCTTTTGTCTTTAAGTTGTTCTGACTATCTCGCCTTACCTGCGGTGGGAGTAGAAATTAAAAACCGTCTCAAAGACGAAAATATTTCCCTATCCCTCCCCAGTCAAAGAGTCGATCGCTTTGACGAAAATATTGCCAATATCATCGGCGGTACCAGAAAATCTGGCTTGACTTTTGCCCCTGAAGCAGGAACGCAAAGAATGCGGGATGTAATCAATAAAGGTTTAACCAATGAAGAATTACTGCGGGGAATTAAAACTGCCGTCGAACAAGGTTGGAGTAAAGTCAAACTCTACTTTATGATTGGTTTGCCAGGGGAAACCGATGTAGATGTTATTGGTATTGCCGAAACAGTTCGCTGGCTGAGACAAGAATGTCGAAGTATAAGCAATAAACGCCTCAACTTTAATATCACAATTTCCAACTTTACCCCTAAACCCCATACTCCCTTCCAATGGCATACCGTTTCTACTGCGGAATTTAAACGCAAGCAAGAACTATTGCGGGAACAGTTTAGAAGAATGAAGGGCGTAAAAGTTAATTACACCGATGTTCGTATCTCGGCAATGGAAGATTTTGTGGGTAGAGGCGATCGCCGACTGTCTTCTGTAGTACGTCGTGCTTGGGAACTAGGGGCAGGAATGGACTCCTGGTGGGAAAATTTAGATAAAGCCTTTGGTGCTTGGGAGCGTGCGATCGCCGAAGCTGGTTTAACCTGGAAATACCGTCAAGTAGAAAATGGCGAGTGGAATTTATTCGATCGTCAAATCTCCCTCAACTCCCCATCTCCCCTCGGTGCGCTTGCGTCCTTCGAGAAGGGGCTGTGTGCGGAACCTGCGTCCGCACCTTGTAAGCCCCGTGAAACCTCGAAGGCGGTCGCACCGCTCCCCATCTCAACTATAGACGATCGACGCGACGATATATTAGATGCCCCCTTACCCTGGGATCACCTCAATACAGGCATAGATAAACAATGGCTCAAAGATGACTTACAGAGAGCCTTAGAAGCAGCTACCGTACCCGATTGTGCTTTCGATGGCTGTTCCCATTGTGGAGTATGCGGAACAGATTTTGGACATAATATTGTGGTCGAACCTCCTGAAATTCCCGAATTTGTCGGTAACTTTAAACCCAATCGACAAAGAGAACAGAGAATCCGTGTGTGGTTTGGTAAACAGGGAAATATGGCATTAGTCAGTCATTTAGATTTAGTCCGTTTGTTCGATCGCGCTGTACGTCGTGCCAGTATACCAATTTCCTTTACGGGAGGATATCATCCGGGTCCGAGAATTTCGATCGCCAATGCTCTATCTTTGGGTACGACTAGCAGTGGAGAGATTGTGGACTTTGAACTGACAGAAGATATGGCTATAGAAGAGTTTCGCGCCCGCTTAGTTGCCCAGTTACCTAGTGACATTCCTCTTTACCATTTAGAAGAAGTAGATATTAAATCTCCCGCAGCTACTCGCTTACTAGATAAAGCAGAGTATTTAATCACTGTAGCAACAGCCAATGCTCATAGTGTAGAAGATTGGCAAAATTGGATCGATGCAGTTAATAACACTCCAGAAATTTGTTGGGAGAAAACTACCAAATCAGGGAAAAAGCAAATAGTCAACTTGTGCGATCGACTTTTTGA
Organism: Xenococcaceae cyanobacterium MO_188.B32; assembly: GCA_030065635.1. Lineage (GTDB taxonomy): Bacteria > Cyanobacteriota > Cyanobacteriia > Cyanobacteriales > Xenococcaceae > JASJDJ01. Next base: position 26,553 of record JASJDJ010000029.1, on the reverse strand, counting down.
TTTACAGATTAACTCTGCCGATCGTTTATTAAGACATCAAATTACCCTGCAATATATTGGTAGCTGTCGTAATGATGGTACAAAGCTTTCACCAGAACAAGTAATTTATATGCTCGAACAATTTGCCCGAGTAGAAATCCAATTACTGCAAGTTCATCGCCAACAATTGATATTAGCGTCTTAAAAATAGGAGTCAGGAGTTCAGTAGTTACTGAAGTTCAAATTGAATCTATTTTTATCCACAGTCCAATAACTATATACTCTGAGGTTAAATTATCTTAACCCGAACTCAGGTTTCCTAGTAACTGTTACACTACCATCCTTCGTATATATTCATTCATATACATAAATGTCATTAAGCAAGATGGAGAACTAGTCATGAAACAAGCAAACTTAACCATAGGGAATTGGGGGCAGATATTTAAAGCCCTCAGTTTATTTTTCTTGTTGACTTTTACCGTCTTAATCTTCGATGTTCCTGCTGCATGGGCACACACTCCCCACGATGACATTTTCCAAGTAGATATATCTCCTACCTATGACCAAGACAAAACCTTATTCATTATTGTCAGAGGCAATTTATTAAAATCAGAAGATGGGGGAACAAGCTGGCAAAGAATAGTAAAGGGTTTGGATAATAAACATAGATTATACAGTTTAGATATTTATGTTCAGTCCAAAGATACTATTTTTTTATCATCTTTAGGAGATGGAATATATAAATCCCAAGATGAAGGTTCTTCCTGGTCAAAAGTTAATAGTGGACTGGAAAATTTAAACATCGATTTACTAGCAATTTCCTTTCATAATCCCGATTTAGTTTTGGCTGCTGGAGAAGATCGAAAACTCTATCGGACAGAAGATGGTGGTATGAATTGGTATCCAGTTCTCGAAAACCAACAAAAAATAACCGCGATCGCCTACGTCGCCGATCGAGAAAATTTGCTCTTTGTTGGTGACGAACAAGGTAATATTTATTTCTCTAACGATCGAGGCAATGTTTGGCAGTCTATATTGACAATTCATCGTGAAGGAGCGATTAAAGCGATCGCCGTATCTCCTTACTTCACCAAAGACCAAACCTTATTTATTGGAACAGAAAAAGGTAGTATTTTTAGATCGATTGATGGAGGAAAATCTTTTGCCCAAATAGATGACAGTAACTCTCATCCTGGTATTACTTCTCTAGTTTTAGCTCCTCAAACTCCAGGTAATTGGTCTTTGTTTGCCGTAACAGAATATGACGGTGTTTTTTATTCCGATAATAGTGGAAGATCTTGGCAGGATTATAGTAGAGGTCTAACAGGAGATCCTCAAGCTTATAAACTGAAAAGACCTTATTTTAGTGAATTACAAATTTCTCCAGCTTTCCCTCAAGACCGAACTGTCTTTTTAGCTGGTTACAATGGACTTTTTAAATCAACCAATGGTGGGCAAAAATGGCAAGAAATAGATACTTTGTCAGCTAAAACCATTGTCGGACTCGATCTATCCCCAGATTATGCCAACGACTCTACCATAGCGGTAGGCACTTATATTTGGGGTAGTTATTTATCTAGCGATCGAGGAGTGGGTTGGCAAGCTGCTAATAAAGGTTTAGAAGAATTTCAGCGCATTAAAAAACAGACTGGTATATCCCGTATCTTCGAGATAGTGTTTTCTCCTAACTATGCTTCAGACCGGACAATTTTTGCTACTACTGGGCATGGCTTGTTTAAATCTACAGATAGAAAACAATGGGGTAGTCCGCATTGGCAGCAAATTCAGCCCAAGGATAAACGTTGGTGGTCAACTGCATCTCAAGGAGTTACTATTGTAGTTTCCCCAAATTTTGCCGAGGATAGCACTATTTATTTGGGAACAATGGATGGTCATATTCTTAGATCCACTGATGGAGGCAAAAATTTTTCTTTTGTTAGCACATTGGAACGGGCAGTCAATTCCCTAACTATATCTCCCAATTTCACTACTGACCAAACCTTGTATGCGGGTCTTCCCAATCAAGTATATAAGTCAGTGGATGGTGGTTTTAATTGGCAAGTTGCTAGTAATGGGATTGTTTGGTTGGAGGGATTAGACGAAACCAAAGAAGTTCCGGTAAGATTAGCTATTTCCCCTAACTACGAAGTAGATAGAACTGTGTTCGTGGGGACGGCAGGAGGAGTTTTTGTAACTACAGACCGAGGTGAAAGTTGGCAACAATTAGTCAATACTGGCTATGGCGATGATGGTTATATAGAAGGTATTGCCCTATCTCCAGATTTTTCTAGCGATCGGGCGAAGCCTGGCAGCGAAGCCGATCGCACATTAATGGTTAGTGTTAGGGGTAGAGGATTATTCAAAAGCGTTGATGCAGGAAGCAATTTTAGTGAAGTTGGTAATGATTTAATCGATAACAATCATTTGTTGTCCAATATGTACGGATTTCCTCTTGTATCGGCTTCTAGACCAATTCAGTTTTCACCGGCATACTCTGAGGATCGAACCATTTACGGTTATTCAGAAACCAAACTATTTAAATCTGAGGATGGTGGTAATACTTGGTCAGCTATTACTATACCCATACCTGATGGCAATTTATTAACTTTTGTCTATTTAGGAATTAAGACATTTCCTCTCTTAACCTTTGTGGTTGCTTTAACGACTGCTTTATTGAGTTATTTGATGCTGGGATATCTGCGTTTAGATAAAAAATTGCCCTGGCGAAAAATACCTATCAGAACAGGGGGAACCTTTGCCGTATTTATGATTGTCTTACTCGTATTGTCTAGCTAAAATCAGTTTGGGTTAAGCTAAGTCGATCGATTGTCTTAACCCGACAAAAGCTAATAGCTAACCACAGTATTAAATGCTCAATCTAATTTTTTCAGCAAACCCTACTTAACCATCTCCGAGACACCAAGCTAAAAATAATACTAATACCAAGACCATAGCAATCTGAGCTATTGAATTAAGTGACTCAACTAAACGGATGGGAATATATACTAATACCTCCGTCAAAATCCAGTTACCCAACAAAAGAAAACTCAGAATTAAAAATAAAAGCATAGCGATCGATCAATCTCCTCTCAAACAATCTTTACCAAAAAAATCCAGCAAAATAAGCAAAATAGTTGATAATACGTAACTAAAGATAGATATTAAATTATTAATATTTATAGTTTAATGGATCGTAGCTAATAGCATTGAAAGCTTTGATTTTAAAAGGTTTAGGTGTGATGGTAGATAATTATTTATATTTCTGTCGAAATTTAATGAGGAAGTTTACTGATGTTCAAGATAAGTACTTTTAGTTTTATATCAACAGTACTGACATTAATGATTATGCCAGTGACAAGCGCGATCGCTCAAAGAAAAGATTTAAATAGCTTCCATTTGGCATTAAGATTAAACCAAACTACGGCTAAAGTAATGGGTTCTACTGGTGGAACTTATTCCTTAGCTTCTATGGTTAATAAAGACCACTATGGTAATCATTGTATGGGTTATGGAGATCCCGAACCAGACCACATCATGATTTTAGATAATGATTTTCCTCGGCTCAAATTAAAAGTTAGAAGTGGTGGGAAAGATACTACTTTAGTTGTTAAAAGTACCGATAAAAAAGATATTCGTTGTGGTTTCGGACGACAACATAGTCGAGATGCAGTTATTGATGGTCGCAATTGGAAAGCAGGGCGATACGAAATTTGGGTAGGCTCGATGAAACCCCATCAGCATTCTAACTACAGTTTATCTGTTGAATAATAGACTCCTCACAAAGTTAAGTAGCAAGTAGCCCTTCGGGTTCGGTAGTTGCTTCAAGTCGGGAAACCCGACGGGGCTTATAAATTCCGCAGCCAAGCTACGGAAACAGCCCCTTCCCAACGCACTACCTCACAAGTAGCAAGTAGCGAGTTACTAGTTTTAATTAAAGGGCTAATTATAGTGCGGATTACACTATAGACAAAAATAATTTCCAACTTAATATTTCTTAGTAAAAATCATTTACTGTGAGTAAAATATTGCCGATTATACGAAATTAATCTAACCGTAGACATAAGCTAAGGACGACAAGATATTCTAAAATAGATGAGAACACAGATAAGAACTGCCGTGCTGTCTTCACTTATTACTGACTTTCGTATTATATTTGAGCGCGATCCTGCTGCTCGCAACTGGTTAGAAGTACTTTTTTGCTATCCAGGTTTACAAGCTTTATTTTGTCACCGTTTTGCTCACTGGCTCTATCGTCTTGGTATTCCTTTTATTCCTAGATTTATTTCTCATCTCGGTCGTTTTATAACAGGAATAGAAATTCATCCTGGTGCCCAAATTGGTAAAGGGGTGTTTATCGATCACGGTATGGGAGTAGTCATAGGAGAGACTGCTATTGTCGGCGACTATTCTCTGATCTATCAAGGAGTTACTCTTGGCGGTACGGGGAAAGAATCAGGTAAACGCCACCCAACATTAGGAGAAAATGTAGTTATTGGTGGAGGAGCAAAAGTACTGGGTAATATTCAAATTGGTAATAATGTTCGCATTGGTGCAGGTTCGGTAGTTTTGCGAGATGTTCCTTCTGATTGCACGGTGGTAGGTGTACCCGGTAGAGTTGTCTATCGTTCTGGAGTCAGAGTTAACCCTCTTGCTCATGGGAATTTACCAGACTCGGAAGCTAATGTAATTAGAGCTTTGATAGACCGTATCGAATCTTTAGAAGAGGAAGTTAAACATTTAAGACGATCTCGCTCGGAACGTCAATCTTTTATGGCTGCAGTTTTAGCTGAATCTGATGAGCGAGAATTTGACCATGATTTGGGTGATAGTTGCCTGTTGAGCGATCGCGAAATTAGAGAGTTTTTAGAAGGCTCGAGTTGCAAATAAACTGAATCGAAATACAATTGAAATATAGAAGCCGATGAAGGTCGAGCTTTGGCGATTCACCATTTGTCCTGAGATATATCCCCATCTAGCCAGATATTAGTGCTTACTTGAGAAAAGATTCTGTAGCACCCGTAACCAAATTGATTAGCTTTTTCACGGTGTCATTTTACGATAAAGTCTAGATTTAATGATGACTTGAGAAATTTATGCAAAGAGCGATATATCGTATTCTAGACGCAAATCTAGACAGAGCTAGAGAAGGACTGAGAATTATTGAAGAATGGTGTCGTTTCGGTCTTAATAACCAACAACTAGCACGAGAATGTAAGCAACTACGTCAAGAACTAGCTCAGTGGCATAGCTTAGAATTGCGCCAAGCTAGGGATACTCTAGCCGATGTAGGGACAGAATTATCTCATCCTCAAGAAGAAAAAAGAGATAGTATTAACAATCTTTTGCAAGCTAATATTTGTCGTACACAAGAAGCATTGCGAGTACTAGAAGAATATGGAAAACTGTATCAACCGCAAATGAGCTTGATTTGCAAACAAATAAGATACCGAGTCTACACTTTAGAAAGTAATCTTCTTAATAGCGAGAGCACGGCCAAATTAGAGAATGCAGCTTTATATTTAATAACTTCACCTTTAGAAAACTTACTAGCAATTGTCGAGGAAGCTTTACAAGGAGGTGTCAGTTTAGTTCAATATCGAGAGAAAAAAATAGAAGATGACAACATTCTTTTGGCTCAAGCTCAACAACTTTGCCAATTATGTCATAAATACAACGCCTTGTTTATTGTCAACGATCGCGTAGATTTAGCAGTAGCAGTAGATGCAGATGGAGTACACTTAGGACAGCAAGATATTCCTATTGCCTTGGCTCGACACATATTAGGCTCTCAGAAAATAATTGGTCGCTCTACTACTAATCCTGAAGAAATGCAAAAAGCGATCGCCGAAGGAGCAGATTACATCGGTGTGGGACCAGTTTACAAAACTCCAACTAAACCAACTAAAGCAGCAGCAGGTTTTGAGTATGTTCGTTATGCTGCTGCTAATTCTCCCATTCCTTGGTTTGCTATTGGCGGAATTAACTTAAGTAATCTTCCTGATGTCTTAGAAGCAGGGGCGCAACGAGTAGCAGTAGTTCGCGCTATCATGCAAGCAGAACAACCAGCCTTGGTGACCAGACAGTTTCTTAATTTTTTACTTTCTAATTCTTTTTATTAATTAAACAATTACGATGTTTGAGGCTACTACTACAATTACTCTTAAAATTAATGGTGAATCTTATTCTTGCAATTCACCGCTAAAATTACCAGAATTACTAACTCAGTTAAATTTAAATCCCCGTCTAATTGCTGTAGAGTACAATGGCGAGATTCTTCATCGTCAATATTGGTCTGATACTTATCTCCAAGATAACGACCGCCTAGAAATTGTCACTATCGTGGGCGGAGGTTAAGTCAGCGAACAGTTATCGGTTATCAGGTACGGTTATCCGCGATCGCCAAAAATGAATTGGCAATATCATAGAAGTAGAAGATAAAGCCTTAAGTTAATCATTAATTCGACCATAAAGATCGTTACTTAAGAAGATACTGAAATTAGCAGACATTAGTGACTGATACTCCGCCTTCTAACGACGGAGCCGACCGTCACCGAATTCCGCGGTTATATTTCAATTTCAGTAAGAACATTTAAAATTTACAGCCGATGTTGAATAGACAAAAACGAAACAATAAATTTTGGTTAAAATCCCTTTTGATACTTGGATTGGTATTAAGCTTCTTTTTCACCAATACTCACACTGCTTTAGCTGCTCGTACTGGAGGAAGAATTGGAGGAGGCTCTTTCCGCGCTCCTACTCGTACATACTCTTCTCCCAGGAGTGGTTATGGCTCTAATCCCGGTTATGGTTATGGTTATCCTGGAGGTGGATTTGGTTTTCCTTTTCTACTTCCTTTCTTTGGCTTTGGGGGTGGATTTGGTGGCTTGTTTTCCATCTTAATTCTTATTGCTATTGCCAATTTTGTAGTCAGAAGCTTCAGTAGTATTGGGGCTGGTGGAGATTCTGGTTATCTCGATCGCTCTAAGGTTTCCGTTGCTCAAGTACAAGTAGGGTTACTATCTAGTGCCCGCGAACTCCAACAAGAACTCAATGATTTAGCTCGTACTGCTGACACTAGTTCGGCTTCTGGTAGAGCGATGGTGTTACAAGAGTCAACTTTAGCCTTGCTTCGTCATCCAGAATACTGGGTTTATGGTGTCACAGAATCTCAGCAAACTACTCTAGAGGAAGCAGAAGCCAAATTCAATCAGTTGTCTTTGACCGAACGTAGCAAATTTACCACAGAAACTCTATCTAATGTAGAAAATATCATCAGGCAAGCAGAGCGAGAAGCTTTACCCAGTGACAGAGGAGAGTTGGTCAATTCTACTAATCAAGAGTCAGGAGAATATATTATTGCTACCGTAATTATCGGTATCGATGGTAAATTCCAATTACCCACGATCGAGGGTTCGGATGATTTACGCCAAGCATTACAACAGATGGGTAGTATTGGTAGCGATCGTCTTTTAGCAGTAGAAGTTCTTTGGACTCCTCAAGCAGAAGGAGATGCTTTGACTACTGATGATATTTTGGCTTACTATCCTAACCTCAAGTTAGTTTAGTTTGTTCTTCCCCAGTAACTTCTACTTTGCCCGTATCCAAAGCAATTTCCGTTACGCTCATGCGGTTTTCCGTCAGCGTACCCGTTTTATCGGTGCAAATAATACTGGTAGCCCCCAAGGTTTCGACTGCTGAAAGACGGTTAATAATGGCATTCCGTTTTGCCATACGCCACATACCACGCGCCAAAGCAACTGTAGCTACAATGGGTAATCCTTCAGGTACGGCAGCTACGGATAGGGCGATCGCCGTCTCCACCATTACATATAAATCTCTACCGCTAATCGTTCCCGCTACTGCCACTAAAATCGCGATCGCAATTGTAATCCAGATTAGTTTACATTCCCGCTTCTTTTTACCTTAGTTTTAGTCTGACTCAATTGTTGCAGAGATTCCATCGATCGCACTGCTTTGATTTCAGTAAAGAAACCAATTACCGCATTGAGCAAAATGGCAATTATTACCGCTATCCCTCACGGGGTGACAAGCACGCCAAACTCTTATTTAAATAAGGGTTGAGCAGATTGAAGTTGCTGAGAAAATCAAAGTTTTTATAGATAATGATAATCATTGTCTAGGGGTCGGTGGTCGCAGCGCTCCCCCTATCTGGGTTGATTTTTAGTTCAAGTAAAGAGAGTTGATTCTGAAGGGGGATTTTATGGTAGAAAATATCGGTCTGAACTTACGCCAAATAGACCGATAATGACACAATTAATACCATTATTATACGAATCTCACATTAAACTTTATTTAACAGCATCTCAAATTCAAACTTTAAAAATCTTAAGCATGGTTACTTACTGTCCAAAAAACTGTAAAAATAGAGAGATTAGCTGCTTGTTTTCCCTTACCAATACGTTATGAAAGCCGTCGGCAACACCTTCGCTCGATTTTTAACCTTGTCGGCTGATCGCTTATCTTTGTTTTGGTTTCCGCCAAACTTTCTAGCATTGAAATTCTGCCAAACTAATACCAATTCTCGAAACTATTTAGATACACGATCGAATTATTTTTTAATAGGAGAAAACTTGTAAACCATTAATTTATCTGTTTTCTGTTGCCTATTACCTATTCCCTTTTCCTCTAGTAAGTCTCTCGTTAATTTTGAGAATTTATATAACTCAGATGAGAGTTCAAATATCTTGTTATCGATCGTAGTCAGTCTACTTGAATCTCCAATATCGGTAGAATAAACTGATAAAATAACCTGATAAATAACCCATCAAAATTTTTCACTAGCCTGTTAGTGAAAGCTTGGTACTTGTATGACTTTTGATTTTCTTTTTAATTTGCTTAATGAACAACTAATTGAGATCCATGAATGCCCTTTAAATACTGTGGAAATCTTGCTGTTAAAAGGAATTTTGGAAGATTTAAGTTATGGTCAAATTGGTCGACAAGAAGATTATAGTCCAGCTTACCTAACCAATGTAGCTGCACCAAAACTATACAAAAAGCTTTCTAAGTTATTTGGTGAAAACGTTACTAAAAAAAATTGTCGAACACTGCTAGAGTCATATAATTCTTCAACTAAATACAACACATCAGCTTCCTATCCTAGTGGTGCAGTACCTCTAAATTCTCCTTTTTACATCGAACGTCCACCAATAGAAGAGCAAGTTTATGAAGAGATTAACAAACCAGGAGCTTTAATACGAATTAAAGCTCCCAAAGAAATGGGTAAGACTTCATTACTGCTGAGGATTTTAAATCAGGCTGTCGATCGAGGCTATCGGACAATTACTATTAATCTCGACCAAATTGACCGCGCTATTATTAGCGATCTCGATCGCTTTTTACGCTTTCTTTGTGCTACTGCTACCCAGCAACTAGACCTAGAGCAAAAGCTAGAAGAATATTGGGATGATGATATTGGCAGTAAAGTTAGTTGCAGCCTATACTTCCGATGTTATCTCCTCGAACGGATAAATTCGCCTATAGTACTGGCATTTGATGAGTTAAATCGAATTTTTGAATATCCCCAGGTGGCAATGGATGTTTTACCCTTATTTCGTTCCTGGTACGAAGATGCCAAAAGAACGGCAAGTTGGCAAAAGCTGCGTACGATCGTCGTACATTCAACAGAAGTATATATACCTCTTCAACTTCATCAATCTCCTTTTAATGTTGGTTTGCCGATTAAATTGAAATGCTTCGATCTCGACCAGGTAAAAAAGTTAGCCGAAAAATATAAATTAAATTGGCACAAGAGTGGAGAAGCCGAACAATTAATGAATTTAGTCGGGGGTCATCCAATCCTAATTCAAATCGCTTTATATCATCTCAGTCGCCAAGAAATTACTTTAGCGAAACTATTACAAACAGCTTCGACTCATGAAAGTATTTACCATCACCATCTACGCCGTCAGTGGTTAACTTTACAACAAGAACCTGAATTAGGCGAGTTTTTTAAAATTATGCTTCAGACTAATCACCCTGTTCAGTTAGAACCAATTGTTGCTCATAAGTTAAGTAGTATGGGTTTGATTAAACAGATAGGTAATGAAGCGATAGTTAGCTGTAAGCTTTATCAAGATTACTTTACCAAAAATTTGATTGAGGTGGATTCAAAAAATCAACTGTGATGTTCAGATTTAGATAATTGGCGATCGCTCTACTCTTTGAAACTCTAATTATTCAGACTAAGGTGTCATTTTGTCACCAATATTTTATGATAGTACCCACTTTCCGCACGTCAAAATGTAATATATGAACATTACGAAATTGGGGCCATTTGGCGATCGCATTTTACCCAGTTGGCGATCGTAAAAACCCCAAAAATTAGTTTTTGGCGATCGCCAAAAACCCAAAAATTGATATTTGATTGACATTTGGCGATCGCCAAAATCCCCAAAATTATACTACAAAGCATATGACAACTTGACGTGCGGAAGATGGGATTTAAAGAAATGATGCTAAAAATAACTTATAGTTTTGTACTCCCAAAGCAATTACAGCAGTAAGTACTTTTAGGGCAATTTATTATTTAAGATCGATGCCTATTTAGAATCGCAAAGAAAGCGATCGCTTTGACTGACTTCTACATTAGTTTGTAGATAATCTCGTATTTGATTACAACCAGCAGCTAATAAATCCAGTTCAAACATCTGTGGCAGATCCCAAATAATGAGAGTTTTATCTTCACTAACAGAAGCAAGGGTTTTACCATCTGGACTGAAAGCAATGCTCCATACTGCTTCATCATGGCCGTAGAAAGTTTTGAGCAATTTACCACTATGATGCCAAAGTTTAATGGTGCTGTCCCCACTAGCAGAAGCAATTAATCGACCATCGGGACTAAAAACAATTTGTCTGATTTCTTCGGTATGACTTTTGAGGGATTGATTTAAGGTGACTTTAACCTGACCTGAAGAACGGTCTATCTGCCACAGTTTAATTATCCCCTCAAGATTTGCTGTTGCCATCAGCTTGCCATCAGGACTAATAGCCAATACTCCTTCTGACCTAACGTTATACTTATCTCGATCGAGGGTTTCAATAACATCTCCGCGAGTATTCCAAAGCTTGACGGTTTGGTCGTAACTGGCTGTCGCTACGATCTGACCATCGGGAGTAAAGGCAATATCTCGCACCACATCTTGATGACCATCCAAACTAGCAATTAAATTACCCTGCCAATCCCAGAGTTTTGCCGTCTTATCTTCACTGGCAGTAGCAATTATTTTACCGTTAGGACTAATAGCAATTCGCCATACACCAACTTTATGACCTTCGATAGTTTTATCTAAAAGTATTTGAGGTCGGTCTAGATCTTCGATCTTCAGGAAGTCGATCGCACCGTTCCAATGTCCAGATACCAGTTTACGTCCATCGCGATCGATCGTAATTCCTAAAACTGAGTCTTGTTGGTTTTGGAAAGTATCTAGCAAAAAACCATCCTTAGACCACAATTTAACTTTGCGGTCATCGCTTGCGGTGACAATCATCTCTCCTTGAGGATGAAAAGCTACATCTATAATTGGTGCGCTGTGACTTCTCAATACTTTTAATAAAGGATTATCTAGTTTCGCTAATTTAACGATATCTTGTTCGGAAGCAGTGGCAATACTATTACCGTCAGGACTAATATCAATATCCCAAATTCTCTTTCTTTCAATATTAATTGTCTTTAATAAAGCACCCTCAAGACTCCAGACTTTAACCGTGCCATCCCAACTAGCAGTGATGACTTTTTGGTTATCAGGATGAAAAACAACGGCAACTATAGGAGCAGTATGTCTTTCTAAAGTATGTAGCAATTTACCGCTATCTGCTTGCCAGAGTTTGGCAGTTCGATCGTTACTAACAGAGGCTACGATCTGACCGTTGGGACTAAAAGCCACATCTCTAATTTCATTGGTGTGACTGTTTAGAGTTTTGTCGAGTTGAAACCGACCCGAATCGTTTATTTTCCACAGTTTAAGGGTTTTGTCCTCACTACCAGTGGCGATCGTCTGACCATCGGGACTAAAAACAGCTTTCCAAACGGAATTATTGTGGGCTTGAAGAGTATCAATTAGCGTGCCGTCTCGCTGCCAAAGCTTGACAGTTTTATCTCTGCTAGCCGTGGCAATTAGCCGACCATCAGGACTAAAAGCAATTCCTATAACTTCATCCTGATGACCTTTGAGAGTATTTAACAATCGACCATCTAGATGCCAAAGTTTAACTGTATAATCCCGACTAGCAGTGGCAATAAGCTGACTATCAGGGCTAAAAGCAACATCCCACACGGCAGCTTGATGTCCTGCAAAAGTATGAAGTAAAGTGCCATCCGCTTGCCAAAGTTTTACAGTTCGATCGGAACTAGCAGTAGCGATTAGCTGACCATCAGGACTGATATCTACGCCAAAAACTACTTCACTATGTCCTGATAAGCGATTATATTCATCAACTCCATATACTGCTTGCCGTAAAATGGATTCAATTTGTTTATCTGTATCTTTATCTGGATAGTTAAGCTGTTGCCATTTTTGCTTAACCTCGATCGCCGTCATCAGAGCTTTTAATTTTCGATCGGAAGCAAAGAGAGCTTCAGAATAATTACTTAGAGCTTTAATTTCGTTAAGTATAGCCTGACGATATTGCCTATAGGCGATCGCACCAAATCCTAAAATACTCGACAGAGTAATTACTAATGCGATTAAAACGTAGCGTTGTAGTCGAGCGGTTTTCTGCTGTTCTATAAGTCGGGCTTTAATTTCTTGGGCGCGTTCTGCTTCTAAAGCCTGTTGTGCTTCTTTTCTGTCTAATTCTTCACTACTACTCAAAAAACGATAATCGAGATCGCTTAAACTTTTATCCCAAGACCATTTTTGGGCATCCTGTAAAGCTTTTCCTCGTAAGAGTCTGGAAGTATCTTGATATTGAGATTGCTGCCACGCCTTCAAAGCCTCTGAATAGGGGCGTAATTGAGATAGTTGTGTTTCTACCCACGACAAATTAAAAACTTCTTGATAGATACGGTTGCGGACTTGAAGCTTCTCTTTCTGTTTAATAATCAATCCAGAAAACATTAGTTCTTGTTGCTCAATGCTATTATCCGCAGCAATAAATCCTCGTTGCAGAATCTGTTGGTACATTGCCAGTAAAGAACCTGTTTTTTGTTCGTTATTCAAAATGCGATCGCGGATGGTTTTGAGATGTTCTGGTTCGTCTTGGATTTGCCAATTGTCAATAATCTGAGTTCGGATTAGTTGTTCGATCCAATCTTCTTCACTATCGAGAGAAATTTGAGGATGACAAGCACGAACTAATTGGCATAATTTCTGGGTTAAAAAAGGCTGACCATTAGTCCAAGTTAGAATTTGTTGGAGAATTAATTGAGGATTACAAATAGTTTCTGTTTCTTCTAGACCTGCCAATAAAGGCTTGGCTTCTTGTAAAGTAAATCCATTTAGTTGGATAGCTTGACCGATATTAAAGGGAGTTCGTCGATAATCATCGATCAAATCTGAAGGAGAGACTACACCAAACAAAGCAAAACTCAAACGCCGATACTGAGGATTGAGGCTACGCTGGTTATAACAGAAGCGAATCAGCGCAAAAAAATCATCGAGCGAAAAATCTAAACTTAAAACATTATCTATTTCATCAAAACAAATGACTATTGGCGGTTCTAGAGAATTGTCTTTGTCTCTAGTTTCAACTAATAATACTTCTTCAATAAACTGACTCAATCTTTGAATCAAAGATAAATCTTGGCGTTCATTCCACCATTGCTTGAGGTTGATTTTGTCAAATAGGTTAAAACCCTGCCATAATTCGACTACCAATCCTTTGTACCACTGTTCAATAGTAACTTTTGCTCCACTAATACGGGTTAGATCGATTGCCGTACAATAATATCCATCTTGTCGCAAATGGTTTATCATCCTTACCATTAGGCTGGATTTGCCCATTTGACGGGCATTGAGGACATAACAAAACTCGCCTCGTTTCAGTGCTTCGTAGAGTTGGCGATCGGCAGCACGCACCACGTAAGAAACTGCATTTATCGGCAAACTGCCACCAACTTGATAGTCATTCACAATATCTGCTTCTGCAAATCGAAACTTCAAAATATAACAATGATTAAATCAGCTTCCACCTTAACTTAAATTTTGTTCGAATTTGACACCTGGAAGAAAAGCAGTAGAAATTCAAGTATTTAATACTATCAGTATATTAGGTTTTGACTTTAATGTTATTAGGTTTTGACTTTAATGTTATTAGGTTTATTGGTTGCAATTTAATTTGTTTTTTATGCTTACTTTTTTTTGTAAAAATAGAGTAAATAAATTTTCTTATTTGATATGTTTATTATGAATTTTGAATTGTTTTAAAATAGATATAATACAATTTATTGTAATAAAGTTTTTAATTTTCTAATGAAATAATGATCTTGATATTACAAGTTAAATAAATATAAGAATCAACGACTTTAAATGTCAATTAAACTCTAAATTTTAACTATGATTTCTACAACATTTAACTCAACATCCAACTCAGAAGCATCTTCCACATCTGAAAACTCTGGCGTAGTCTTTGAGCTTCTTACTGACTGGGGAACTGGCTTTCAAGGCAAAATATTTATTACTAATACAACTAATGAACCCCTAAACGATTGGACTCTGGAGTTCAACTTGGATAACAAAATTACCAATCTTTGGAATGCGGAAATTGCTAGTTCTATTGGCGGTAATTACGTTATTCGCCAAGACCCCAATAAACCCAGTATTGCTCCTGGCGAGACTGTTCACTTTGCCTTCAATGGAGAAGGCTCTCTTTCTGAAATTCCTAGTGTGTTCGAGTTAAACGGAGCAACAATTGATACTCCAGCACCCGCTCCTACACCAACTCCAGACCCTATGCCTATGCCCGATCCTATGCCTCCCCATAATCATGGCGGTGAGCATAACCACAATCACGGCGAGCCAATGCCAACTCCAGACCCAGAACCCCTAGCTCCTGGTGGTCAAATTTTCAAAGTAGATGGAACTACACAAAGAATAACCAACTTCGATCCAGCTACAGACAAAGTCGACTTGGGTATGGACTCCATACATAACCAGATAGCGATCGATACACCCGAAGGCATAACTTTCCAAAATTACCATCATCTAGAAAGATCTCTTACTCTTGTTGGTGTTTCTCTCAAAGACCTCAAAGCAGAGAACTTTACAGCGATCTCAGATGCTCACTTACAGCAAGACCTCAGTGCTGCCTTAGCTTGGGAGAACGCTACAGGATACGTCAGACCAAATACAGTATATATCCGTTCTCACGAACAAAATCTCCAAGAAGAAGTAGAGTTCAACCCAGCTAAAGACAAAATCAGTTTCTTCTACCTAAGTGTGCGTGGGGATAGTCAACAGAACTTTGCCGTAGAAGAAACTGCTAAAGGAGTTAGGTTCTACAGTCCAGTTACTGGTCAAAGTATTACCCTCAAAGGAATCAAGTTCTCTGATTTAGATAGCTCAAACTTTGAGTGGAGAGCCAATCAATTAGAAGACAATATCGCTGGCAGAATGGGGCTATCGGATCAGATAGCTGATTTTAGAATCGTTGACAGCAATGTGTTTAGTGGCAAGAGTGTTCCCATGGCAGGAGGAGTAGATAGGGCGCCTTATCACTCACAGCCAGATTATACTGGTACAAGAATCGGCTCAAATCCCGACCCAGTAGGTACGCCAGACCCCATGCCTACACCAGACCCTATGCCTACTCCCGATCCAGTAGGTACACCAGACCCCATGCCTACTCCCGATCCCATGCCTACCCCCGATCCAGTAGGTACACCAGACCCCATGCCTACCAGTAATTCTGAAGTAGATTTCACTATTACCAATGATTGGGGAAGTGGTTATCAAGGTCAAGTCGAAATCACCAATCAAGGTAACAGTAATCTAAACAGTTGGACTCTAGAGTTTGAATTTGCTGGCAAAATCAATCAAATCTGGGGCGCAGAAATCGTTAGTCAAACGGGAAATACTTATGTAATTCGCAACGCTTCCTACAACGGCACCGTAGCTTCTGGTGAGTTAGTTGCCTTTGGTTTTATTGGAGAAGGTTCAGCAGCTAGCGAACCGAGCGTGTTTGAGTTGAACGGAGAGACAGTAGGTCTTCCTAGCCCCACACCAACTCCAGAACCTACTCCCACACCAAATCCAGAGCCTACTCCCACACCAAATCCAGAGCCTACTCCCACACCAAGTCCAGAACCTACTCCGCCTACAGGCAGCAATCCAGGAGATTTCAACTATGCAGAAGCACTGCAAAAGTCATTCCTCTTCTATGAAGCAAATCGCTCAGGTAAACTACCAGCAGACAACCGCATCCCCTGGCGTGGTGATTCCGTCCTAAGTGATGGTGCAGATGTTGGTCGTGACCTCACTGGTGGTTATTACGACGCAGGTGACCATGTTAAATTCGGTTTTCCCATGGCAGCAAGTATGACTATGCTGGCTTGGGGAGTAGAAGAATATAGCGATGCCTATGACAAGATTGGTCAAAAAGATGAAGCTTTAGATGCAGTCAAGTGGGGGACTGATTACATTCTCAAAGCCTATGACGACAAAGGAACAGCAGATGTTTCTGATGATGTATTCTACGGACAAGTAGGTAACGGACAAGCGGACCACTCCTTCTGGGGTCCTCCAGAAATTATGACTATGAATCGACCTGCTTATCAAATTGACGCTCAAAATCCAGGCTCGGATTTAGCAGGTGAATCTGCTGCTGCTCTAGCCTCAGCCTCGATTATCTTCCGTTCTTCTAATTCAGCCTATGCAGATAAGTTGCTAGGTCAAGCGAAGAAACTTTATGAGTTTGCGGAAACCTACAAAGGAAAATATTCGGACTCCATTACTGATGCACGGAATTTCTACAATTCCTGGAGTGGTTACACAGATGATTTAGCTTGGGGAGCTACTTGGCTACACAAAGCTACTGAAGCAGCAGGTCAAACCGATACTCAATACCTGGCTAAAGCAGAACAATACTACCAAGAGACCAACGGTATTCAATATGCACCTTTCACTCAAAGCTGGGATGATAAAAAATACGGGACTGCTGTCTTACTAGCTCAAGAAACAGGAAACACCCAATATCAAGTTCAAGTAGAAGGTTGGTTAGACCGCTGGATGATCGATCGAGCAGAGGGAGGAATTCCTAAATATACAGCAGGAGGTTTCGCCTGGTTAGACCAATGGGGAGCCAGTCGCTATGCTGCTAACACCGCTATGCTGGCAGGTATCTATGCCGATACAGTGAATGATAAAGGTGGTCAGTATTCTCAGTTTGCTGAAAATCAAATTAACTATTTGTTAGGAGATAATCCTAAGAACTTTAGTTATCAAATAGGTTTTGGTAACAATTATCCTCAAAATCCCCATCACCGAGGAGCACATGGTTCTCTTAACAATAATATTCATGGCGGTGAAACCAAACATATTCTCTATGGAGCGTTAGTTGGGGGACCTAGCCAGGCTAATGACAATGCTTACAATGACAGAAGAGATGATTATATCTCTAATGAAGTAACCACAGACTATAATGCTGGATTCACAGGGGCTTTGGCTTATTTAGTTAATCAACACGATGATCTGCCTTTGTCTGATGATGCCATTTCTCAGCTATTTAGTGCTGATACTTCTTCTAGTCTCTAGTTTGAGTATCCAATTCTTTTGCTTCAGAATTTGACTATCAAAATCTCAATAATGATGTGTTTGCTCAAAAAACTACATTTTAATTAGTTAGTTATTAGTCAAGAGTCATGATTTGGCAAAAGTTTTCATTGTAATTCAAGGTAGTTCAAGACAACTTTTATCTATCAAAGCAAAGTTTATAGAGTAATGAAAGTGCGAGTAACTTTCATTACTCCTAATTTGAATTTATTAAAAATAATTCAAATTGACAAATTTCAAGATATAAGAATAATTCAATGCTCTCTAATTTTTCAGAAAACAAAATACATAAAATTCGGTGGTTATTAACAATTGGATGGTTAATATTAATTTTCTCTTTATTTTATGACCCTATATCATCTGTATTGACTGAGCCTACTAACTTAATTAGTCCATTTAGTATTGCTCACGAAGGATGCGTTAAAGTTCAAGGACAATGCTTGGTTGAAAATCCTTATCCTATAGGAGCGCGAATTTGGTGGGCAATTATTGTTCCCTCTTC
This sequence comes from Xenococcaceae cyanobacterium MO_188.B32, assembly GCA_030065635.1. Lineage (GTDB taxonomy): Bacteria > Cyanobacteriota > Cyanobacteriia > Cyanobacteriales > Xenococcaceae > JASJDJ01. The sequence continues at coordinate 8,343 of JASJDJ010000029.1, read as the reverse complement.
GATTATTATCATTTTTGTTTTAGGTCATGAGTTTTGGCGACGCATTTGTCCCTTATCGTTTATTTCTCAAATCCCCAAGGTTTTGGGAATACAACGTCAAATTAAAATAGTAAACTCAAAAACCAGAAAAGTTTCCTATCAAAAAGTTGCGATCGAAAAAGATTCTTGGCTAGAAAAAAATCATTTGTACGTGCAGTTTAGCCTTTTTGTTTTAGGCTTATTTACAAGAATTATTTTTATTAATTCCCATCGTACTCTTTTGGGAATATTTTTAATTGTTACCATTCTTGCTGCACTTATTATTGGTTATTTATATACAGGAAAAACTTGGTGTAGTTATTTTTGTCCTATGGCAACCGTACAAATGGTTTATACAGGTCCTAGAGGTATATTTGGCACCAAAGCTCATCTTAACTCTAAACAGAAAATTACTCAATCTATGTGTCGCACCATAAATGATAGAGGTCAGGAAATAAGTGCCTGTGACGGGTGCAAATCTTTTTGTCTCGATATTGATGCAGAACGAAGCTACTGGAATGAACTAAAAAAACCTGGTAGAAGGTTAGTTCAATATGGTTATCTGGGAATGGTATTTGCTTATTATTGTTACTATTTTTTCTATGCGGGTAACTGGAATTATTACCTCTCAGGAGCTTGGAGTCATGAAGAAGATCAGTTAGCAACAATTTTTGCTTCTGGTTTTTATATTTTTGAACAGCCAATTCCTATTCCTAAATTTTTGGCTGTAATATTAACTTTTGCACTCTAACTATTTTAGGGTTATGAGAAGTATTAATATAAACAAAGTCAGTACCTATAATTTTAGTTTGATTGTTAATTAAATAATAGCTAAGAGATGACTTTTTTTTTGTTTCTTTTATCTTATTTACTTCTGTTTGATGAGTAGAAAAGTTATAACCAATAACGCGATCGCCTGAATGCAGATTTTCAATAGGAACATTGCCCTTAGGAGTTAAAATCAGAGTACCTGGAGCGAAACTATTACCTTCAGCATAAGCAAGCTGTGTATTAAAACAATAAGCTAATAAAAATATAGCCGTGCCAATCAATAAATATTTAGCCAGCTTGCTTAATAAGATCATTAATAGCAGTAACGATTACAAAGATCATTTATTAAATCTAGCAATTATCTGATGATATTGTATTAAGGTGAGTTCAACTAAACTATAAAATAGTAAATTTTCTAGTTTTTTAACGTCTGAATTCCTTATTTTCTAGTTTAAAAAATCAAAACTACAAACTAAGGACTTACATTATATTATTAACGATCGCCTGAGTTAATCCTTCTAAGGTATATTCCTTAGCTTCTATATCTACTCTACCGAATAATTCTTGACAAGTTTTAGAGGTTTGAGGGCCAATAGAGGCAATACAAACATTGTCTAAGATAGATTGAAGCGTAATTCGATCGCGATTATTTAACTCTTGTTTGACTAATTGCACAAAGTTTCTGACAGTTTTAGAACTAGCAAAAGTAATAATATTTATTTGTTTTTGTTCTAGTGCTTGCCAGATATTAGAGTCGATTTTTTGAGGGCAACCAGATTGGTAAGCTGCCACTTCTACTACTTCTGCACCTTTAGCGGTTAATTCTTTAACTAATACTTCTCTCCCACCAGTTTCTACGCGGGGAAAAAGAATTTTTTTCTGGGTTAATTCTTCAGGAAAATTGGCTACTAAAGAATCAGCCACAAAATCGGGGGGAATAAAGTCTGGTTGGAGATTTTTTTGTTGGAGAGTAGCAGCGGTTTTTTTGCCGACTACAGCAATTTTAATTCCTGCTAAAGTACGGACATCTTTTCCTTGAGTCACTAGGCGATCGCAAAAGTAATTAACTCCATTAGCAGAAGTAAGTATTAACCAATCGAAACTAGCTAAATTAGCGATCGCCCTGTCTAAATCTGTCCAACTAGATGGTGGTGTTATTTCCAAAGCTGGCATTTCTAGGACATTTGCCCCTTGTTGCTGCAATAAATACCTAAATTTACTCGATTGTTTGGCAGAACGAGTGATTAAGATGGTTTTTCCTGTTAAGGGAGCATGAGAGGAGGGAGATTGTTTAAAGCGATCGGCTAGTGTCACAACTTTACCAATAATAATTACGGCTGGAGAAAGAGCAATACTACGAGTTTTTTCTACTATATCGGTTAAAGTTCCCCGAAAAATTTGTTGTTCTGAATAACTACAATTCTTAATAATAGCGATAGGTTCATCACTGCATCGTCCATAATCTTGTAAGGTGTTTACTATTTCGGCTAAAGAACGTCCCCCCATCAGAATTACTAAAGTGTCTATGCGAGCCAAAGCTTCCCAGTCTAGCATATCTGGTTGATGTCCACTCAAAACAGCGAAACAACGGCTTAAATCTTTTTCAGTGAGAGGAATACCTGCAAGTAAAGGTGCTGCTATGGCTGAAGAGATTCCAGGGATTACTTCCCAAGCACAACCTGCTGCTTGTAAGGCTTCTATTTCTGGAACAGCACGACCAAAAATAAACGGATCGCCACTTTTGAGTCTAACTACTTGTTTTCCCTGTAAACAATAACTAACCAATAAGCGATTAATTTCTGCTTGTGGGGTGCTAACTTTTCCACCTCTTTTACCCACATCTAACTTAAGACAGCGATCGGATACTAAATTAACTAGCTGATTGTCCACTAGAGCGTCATAAACTAATACTTCTGCCTGAGTAAGTAATTGCTTTCCCTTTATAGTTAGGTAGTTAATGTCTCCTAACCCTGCTCCAACCAGATAAACCTTACCATTTTGTTGCATATTAAAGTATTTTGTATCCGAGGAGACTATCGTTGCATAAGATTTGTTGCATAATTCATAAAATAATCTAAAATTATCAAACTAAAATTGTTCAATTAAAAGTATGGATTATAAACAAGAGTTAATTACCACTATTCATGATTTTGGTTGTAACTTAGAATTTTTAGAAGAAAGGTTAGTAGAATTAAGCGAAGAATCACCTACCGCAGTGCTAATTCCTGCTTTGTATGAAGAATTAGAAAGACCTGCTTTAACTAATATTCGCGATCGACTGAAAGAATGTGCTTTTATTAAAACCGTAGTTGTTTGCCTCTATGCAGATACAGTAGAACAATATTCCACCGCAGTAGAATTTTTTTTATCCCTTCCCCAACGTACCTTTGTTATTTGGGAAAATGGTCAGAGAGTGACTGGATTACTGGAAAACTTGCGCGATCGCGGTTTAGATTTGCTTTCTTTTAAAGGTAAAGGACGAGCAGTATGGTTAGGGTTAGGTTTAGCCACTCTGCAAGCAGAGGCGATCGCTCTCCACGATGCTGATATTATTACCTACGATCGTTCTTATCCTCTCAAGCTACTTTTCCCTTTGCTAGAGAAAGAGTTTGGCATTGGTTTTAATAAGGCTTATTATGCCCGCATTGGTAATTATCCCCGCAGCCTCAATGGACGAGTAGTGCGTTTATTCGTTACACCCCTACTAACTGCGTTAACCGAACTATTTGGCTATCAAAAATATCTCCGTTACCTTAGTGCTTTTCGCTACCCTCTTTCAGGGGAATTTGCCATGACTAGCGATCTGGCTTTAAATACTCGTATTCCTGGCAACTGGGGTTTAGAAATTGGTTTCTTAGCGGAAGTTTATCGTAGCGTGGCGGAAAAAAGAATTGCCCAAATCGATCTAGGTATATTCGATCACAAGCATCAACAGGTAGGTAATTCTTCCCAAGAAGGATTGCGGAAAATGTGCCGTGATATTTTACGTTCGGTATTGCGAACCCTAACCGAAACCGAACAAGTAGTTATCGGTCGAGATCATATCCATGCCTTGCGAGTTAAATTCCGTCGCGAAGCACAGGACTACACTCGTCAATATTTTGTCGATGCTCGGTTCAATAATTTACAATACGATCGTCATCAAGAAGAGATAATTACCGAACTGTTTGAAGAAGTAATTTATGATGCAGGAGAACTATACTTCAGCGATCCCGCAGGAGCGCAAATACCTGATTGGACGAGGGCTTTAGCTGTCACTCCCGATCTCAGAGAACAACTACAAAATGCGGTGAAAGCAGATATGGAAGAGGTTCAAGCCATTAATATCCTTTCTCAAAAACATCTTCCTGTTTAGGTAATTTTTAGTTAATATTAGCTAAAAAACCCTAACGTGAATTTTTATCTTGGTTGTGCAGTCTGGTCTTATAAAGGTTGGGTAGGGAATTTATATCCCCCCAAAAGTAAATCTCAAGATTTTTTACGCCTTTATAGCCAGCATTTTTCTATCGTTGAAGGTAACACCACTTTCTATGCGGTTCCCTCTGCTGAAAAAATACGACGTTGGGTTGAGCAAACAGTCCCTGGTTTTCGATTTTGTCCTAAATTTCCTCAAACTGTTACTCACCAAGGTTTACTACAGCCCTCTATTTCCTCTGCCCTAGACTTCATCGAGAGAATGAAGGGCTTAGGCGATCGGCTTGGGATCATTTTTGCTCAATTACCTCCTAGCTATAGTCCTGCTTATCTAGAAGATTTGACTGAGTTTCTAACAGGTTGCCAAAATACTGGCGTTTCTTTAGCTGTAGAAGTGCGTCATCTGGACTGGTACAAAGAACCTTATGCCAGTCAACTCAACCAAACTCTGACTCAGTTAAATGTGGGTAGAGTACTATTAGATACTCGACCAATTTATAATTCCCCTGACGATCCTCAAGCTAATTCTCCCAGAAAAAAACCACAACTTCCCCTCACACCAATTACCACGACTGACTTTACCCTGGTTCGTTTTATCAGTCATCCACAACAACAATACAATGAGTCTTTCTTGGCAGAATGGTTGTCCCATATTGATGATTGGTTAAATCAGGGTAAAACCATCTACTTTTTTGTTCACTGTCCTCTAGAAGAAAATTCTCCTAATACCGCTTACTATTTACAAAATTTACTCGAACAAAGAGGTGTCGAAGTTTCTGAGCTACCTAAATATCAAAGTGAATCTAACCCTATTCAACTCAGTCTTTTTTGACGCTCCCGTCGTTAAAATCGAGAGATTCTCACTTCATTAGGGAAAAACTAACAAATTTCTAAGTTGTCAAAGATTAACTCCATTCGGCTAGAACAATTTTGCCAATAGTTCTACCCTTTTCAAGACGTTGATGAACATCCCGTAGGTTGAGGGCGTTGATAGGTTTGACTACATCATTGCAAGTTGTAACAATTACACCATCTTCGATCAGTTGACTCAACTCATTAAGCAAATTACTTTGCTCTGCCATATCTTCTGTTTGATACATCGAGCGAGTAAACATAAATTCCCACACCATACCAGCACTCTTACTCTTTAAAGTATCCATGTCTAGCGGTTGTTCATTTTCCACAATGGAACAGATCGTGCCTTGGGGTGCGATCGCTTTAGTCATGGCTTGCCAGTGACCATCGGTATCGTTCAAGCAAAGAATATAATCGACATTTTGATAACCAACTTGCTCAATCTCGTCCGCAAGATTATGTCGATGATTAACCACTAGATCGGCACCAAGTTTTTGACACCAAGCGATAGTTTCTGGACGAGAAGCCGTAGCAATGACATTAAGCTTGGCTAGCTTTTTCGCTAGTTGAATGGCAATAGAACCAACTCCCCCTGCACCATTGATAATTAAAATTGATTTGCCTGCATCTGCTCCTTTTTTATCAATATTTAGTCTTTCAAATAGAGCTTCCCAAGCAGTAATCCCAGTAAGAGGTAAAGCTGCTGCATTAGCAAAATCTAAATTCTTGGGTTTGCGACCGACAATTCTGGTATCCACCAAATGAAATTCGCTGTTGCAACCAGGACGAGTAATATCTCCTGCATAATAAACCTGATCTCCAGATTGAAATTCTGTTACTTCTGATCCAACTTCTACCACTACACCTGCGGCATCCCAACCAAGAATGCGGGGTTCGGATTCAACCTTATCTTTCGGTGCGCGGACTTTAGTATCTACTGGATTAACTGAAATAGCTTTAACCTGTACCAGTAAATCTTTGCCTTTAGCTGTGGGTTTAGGGATTTCAAAGTCAAACAGACTATTTTCGTTGTTAATTGGTAAATATTGAGTTAAACCTACTGCTTTCATGGATTTTACCTCCAAATGAGAATGGTTTTCTGCATGTTTTTTCCTAGGAATTTTCATTATTCGATTTCCTGAATAGCAATCACCCCTTGCTCCCAGCTACGCTGGTTCTCAATATCATTTTGAAAGCCTGTGTCATCTGCGACTTGGAAACGCTTAATCGCTGGTGTTTTGCTTGTTGCCTGATAGAGCCAGTAAGCTTCTTCCTTCAGTGCCTCTTCGATTGGCTTGTCGATTGAAGCATAGACCGCCTGCTTACAAGCATTAATCGAATCAGCAGGGAAATGAGCGATGCGTTTTGCTAACTCATCTACATAAGCACCAATCTTGTCGGCATCGAGAGCCTTATTAATTGTGCCATAAGCTTCTGCTTCATCTGCATCAAAATCACGTGCACTCAAAATGATTTCCAAAGCTCTACCTAATCCTGCTTGTCGTGCCATGCGCGATGCACCACCGCCACAAGGCAGGATGCCCATACCAACTTCCATCTGCATGAACTTTGCTTTACCACGAGCTGCAAAACGCATATCACAAGCTAGTGCAAATTCATGACCGCCACCGCGTGCAAACCCTTCGATTTTAGCTATAGTTGCCTGTGGCAGTTTACTGATACGCTCCAGTGTGGTCTGTAAATAGAGCAGTTTGACCTCCTCACGTGATACTGCTGTTGTGGACATATCTTTGAGGAAATTCGTGTCAGCATGGGCCACAAAAATCTCTGGGTGTGCAGACTGGAAAACAACAACTTTGACACGGCGATCGCCTTCGAGTGTTTCCGCCAATAGATTCAGATCGTCTAGCATCGGAATGCCTTGAATATTTACAGGGGGATAATCAAAAGTAACAGTAAGGACTGCTCCATCCTTCGTCGCCTTGAATGTAGTGTATTTTTCGTAAGCCATATCTATCTCATTTTTTATGAGTTCTATGATTCCAAATATAATAAAAATGCAAATAATAACAAGTACGCACAATTTTGATATGTAGTTACTTTTAAGTAACTATTGGAAAGTTTAGAGAATTATGACGCAGAAAAACAATTGCGATCGTCCCTATGGATGCTCTGTCGAAGCTACTTTATCTGTGATTGGTGGACGGTGGAAACCTGTGATTATTTTCAATCTTTTGCAGAATGATGTCTTGCGTTTCGGTGAATTAAAGAAAAAAATTGAAGGTATTACACAGCGCATGCTTACTAATCAACTACGCGAATTGGAAAAAGATAAAATTGTCGCGCGAAAAGTATATGCCGAAGTACCGCCACGCGTAGAATATTCGCTTACAGATTATGGTCGTACTCTGGAGCCAATTATGATTTCTATGAGAGATTGGGGAGCGGAGCATATGAATATAAAATGTGATGAGTCCTCGCCTTTGTAAAGTAATGGAATGGGATAATTTACGTTACATACTGGCGATCGCTCGTGCCAAAAGTGTTGCGGGTGCAGCACGGCAACTAAAAGTACATCACACAACTGTATTCCGTAGGTTAAATACTTTAGAGGGTAATTTGGGTGTCAGACTATTTGAGAGGTTATCAACAGGATATGTGCTAACTCTAGCGGGAGAAAAAATGTATCAAACCGCAGTAGAAGTTGAGTCACAAATTGCTACTCTCGATCGTAATATTAGTGGACAAGATCAACGACTCGCAGGAGCTATCAGGGTAACGACTACTGCAAGTTTACTGCGTTACCTTTTGACTCCTTGTTTTGCCGCTTTCACTAAAGAATATCCCGAAATTGAGCGTGGGCTATGCGGAATTTAGTTCCGCATATAGAACCACGCTGTTGAATTAGAGATTCTAGAATCGAATCAGCAGTACAATCTGACGAAACGAGATGCGGATATCGCTATTCGTACTACTAATAACCCACCAGAACATTTAGTAGGACGTAAAATTGCTCGTGCGGCGATCTCTATTTATGGCTCTAAAAATTATTTAGTTGCCAATGGGAAGATCGATAACATTAGCAAACATACTTGGATTGGTGCAGAAGAAAGTTTGGAGAGGGTTATGTATGGTAATAAATTAAGACAATTATTGATTTTATTGCCGAAGCTTTGAAATCTAAGATCGATCTAACGGGACTTTGACAAAAAACTAGGTTCAAAAAGGGGTGAAAGCCTGATATATTAATGGTTTAACCTCAAAATAGCTAAATCCTTAATATATCTGGGTTTCAGGCGAATTTACCTCGAAGAGGTAAATTCG
>JASJDJ010000028.1 GCA_030065635.1 Xenococcaceae cyanobacterium MO_188.B32 | reverse complement strand
TTGGCGATCGGGTAAATGTGATTGAGTCTGAGCCAGTTGAAGTTAAGAAACTTTTCATTGTAGGTTCTACCTGACAGAGAAAGCTTCACTAAAACGACGAGTAACAGGCTCAATTAAGAATGTCAAGATGGATTTTCTGCGAGTCACAATCTCTCCAGTAGCTGCCATACCAGGAGTAAATCTCACTTCTCGGCCCCTCACCTGCAAGGAGTTTTGGTGTAGCTGAATTCTAGTAGGAAAAACCAAACCTAACTTTTCGTCTTTAATAGCATTAGGACTGACTTTCACCACTGTGCCATCAACGGTACCAAATTCCTGAAAGGGAAAAGTAGCCATCTTCACTTTTGCTCTCATCTCCTCCCGAATAAAACCAATATCGCGGTTGAGGACGTTCACTTCTAGCAACAATTCTTCACCTTCTGGTAAGATAGAAAGCAAATCTTCACCAGGCTGTACTGGACCTTGCGTTGCCTTGACATTGTAAACTGTCCCAGCGAACGGTGCTTTGTACGTTTCCCCTTCTTGTCTCTTTCTTGCCTCCTTCAGCTGACCTTCAACCGTCGTCAGTTCTTCACGGCGTTTAGTTAGCTGGGTCAGGATTTCACTCTGACGCTCCGACTGTAAACGTTCAGCTTGATTGCGAGCAGCCTGATAAGCCTGTTCGGCTTGGCGAATTTCTTCTTTTTGGATCGCAATATCTTTTTCCAGAGAGGTTATTTTGTCTTGCGTTTCCGTAATTTTATCTCTGGCAAGAGTCATCTCGTTTTTTGTCTTAGTCAGGTCGGCTTCAGTTTGAATCACTCTGTCTTGAGCTGCTAGATATTGTAATTGGGGAATAGCACCTGGTTCTAACAGGGTTTCTAGAGCTTGTTCGGTTTTTTGAGCGATTTCTAAGCTAGCTTGAGTTTTGCCAAAGATAATTTCAGCGTTGGCAAGGCTGGTTTGGGCATAAGTTAGGTTCGTTTTGGCGTTGACCAAGTTTTCTTGCAAACGGTTGAGGCGAATTTTGGCTGCATTAATGATAGCAAGTTGACGATTGGCTTCGGCGATCGCTGCTGCATGACGGGCTTCAAAGTCTTGGAGACGAGCAGCCAAAAGCTGATCTTGTAGAGCCGTTCCCGCAATAGAACCGCCAGTCCTTTCTGCTTCCAAACGCTCTAAATCTTCCCGAATTAGTTGACAAGATTGAGCAAGACGGTCAACTTCAACCTGTTTTAAGGTGGGGTCTCTTTCAATAAGGATTTCTCCTTTTTGTACGCGATCGCCCTCTTGAACTTTGACCTCTGTAATTAAGCCTTCTCCTAATGCTCGTACTGGTCGTACCTGTACTGAGGCAATCAACTCACCTTGAGCCACTGCTACTTCCTCAACTTTACTCAAGTGCGCCCAAGCGATCGCCCCAAAAACCAGTAAGCTGAGACCGCCAGCCAAAAAGCGCGTATACAAAGGCGGTAGTTGTTGTACTGCTCTGCCCAATTCATAGGATAAATAATCCTCTTGGTTAGCAAATTGCTCTTTTGTTTGACGAGCTTGAGCAGGAGAAGGGACGAGAGAAGATTTCATAGTTACAAAGCGATTTATAGTGAACTACCCAACATATTTGTTGCGCATACGATGTGGTTTTCACGCTCTATCTTGATATAACGCTTTATCTTACATGTTAATTATACAACAGCTACAGCCGTTCAATTTTTACTAACATTTGCGTTCCAAATTGAAAAATTCCTGCTTCGTCTAAGAGTGTCGGCACTTGCTTATCCACAGGCTTCAATTTCCGTGTGACTCACGGTATTTGCTAAATTCAGACTAGCGTTCCAGTCTCTATCGAGAAAAGAACTGCATTCAACACAAAGAAACCATCTGTCTGATAGTTTTAAATCTGGGTTGTACCAACCGCAATTAGAGCAAATTTTGCTCGATGGAAAAAACCTGTCAGCGACAATCAACTGACTTCCATAAAGCTTACACTTATACTCTAACTGCCTTCTAAATTCATGAAATCCCATATCGGCAATAGCTTTGGCTAGTTTTCGGTTTTTCAACAATCCCGACACGTTCAAGTCCTCTATTACTATCTGGCTGTGGTTCTTAGCCAAATAAGTAGTGAGCTTGTGTAACGTGTCTTTACGGATGTTGGCTATTCTCCGATGTAGCCTAGCTATCTTGATTTGGGCTTTCTTCCAATTGGCTGAACCAATTACTTTATTACGATTGCGCCATTGCAGTTTAGCTAACTTCTTCTCGTATCTCTTGTAGCTTTTTGCTCCTGAAAAAACAATGCCCGTACTCAGATAGGCTAGGGTTTTCACCCCTAGATCTACTCCTACTCGCTCTACTGTTACCTTTTTTGTCACGAGTCGGAAAATGCCAGAATTAACGAAAGCAAAATTACTTAATTTCTTCACAGCTTTCTCAAACTCTTTAATTAATTTATAAGTATAGTCTCTCAACTTGGTCAAACAAGAACTATCTGCTTGACCAATCTCGTTATTACTTGCCATGAGCAAAAATTTGATTCATCTGATATCTCAAGCAGAAATTGTCAGTACTATCAGGCGATTGGCACTTGAAATAGATCGAGATTATCAAGACCGAGTGTTAGTACTGGTGGGTATCCTGAAAGGCTCTTTTATTTTTCTCGCCGATTTAGTAAGAGAACTGGATATCCCGGTCGAGAACATCGAATTTCTTCGCTTGTCTAGTTATGGCTCGTCAATGGTTAGTTCTGGTCGAGCAAAAATAATTATGAGTCCACCACCAGAAGCGATCGCGGGCAAAGATGTTGTTGTAGTGGAAGATATTGTTGATACTGGTATCACTACGGATACAGCATTACGGTATTTACAAAACGCTCGGCCTGCTTCTCTGAGATTGTGTGCTTTGTTAAATAAACCAACACGTCGCCAAGTACCAGTCAAGATAGATTATTTAGGTTTTACGGTCATGGATTTGTTTATTGTTGGTTATGGTATTGACTTCGACCAAAAATACCGACAACTACCTGATATCTATTATTTAGAGGAAGAACAACAGAAGCAAACCTATAAAAATCCTAATTTAGTCGTTGAGAAAAATAAGGTGGACAAGGAAGACTGGGAGGACAAGGGAGACAAGGGGGCAAGTTTACTTAGGCATAGGCAAAATATCTAATGAGCTTCATTTGAGGACTTTGCCAAATATCGGGGAAAATCAAAACTATGAGTAACTTGAAAATTTCGGGAAATATTGTTGATGTTACTCGGCAAACTATTTTTCCAGGAACAATATCTATTGAGGAAGGCTATATTAAGGCGATCGCTAGTGAGTGGGGCAAGCACTACGAAGATTATATTCTTCCTGGCTTTGTCGATGCTCATGTTCATATTGAAAGTTCGCTGCTCGTTCCTACTGAATTCGCTCGTCTCGCCACAGTACACGGCACAGTAGCAGCAGTTACCGATCCTCACGAAATTGCTAATGTTCTCGGTTTATCAGGGGTTCGTTTCATGGTAGCTAATGCGGAGCGAACCCCATTTACAATTGCTTTTGGCGCACCTGCTTGTGTTCCTGCTACCCCTTATGAAACCGCAGGAGCAAAACTTACCCCTACAGATATTCGCCTCCTGTTCGAGCAACAATATGTTTCCTATCTCGGCGAGATGATGAATGTTCCAGGGGTATTGACCAAAGAGCCAGAAGTGATGCAAAAGATTCAAATTGCTCATGAATTAGGATTTCCCGTAGATGGACACGCACCAGGATTGCGGGGTAAAGAAGCAGAGCTTTATGGGAGTGTAGGGATTAGCACCGAGCACGAATGTTTGACTCTGGGTGAGGCTAAAGACAAACTACAGGCAGGAATTAAAATTTTAATTCGTGAGGGTTCGGCTGCCAAAAATTTCGCCGATTTACACCCTCTAATTGAGAGCAATTTTGAGCGATGTATGTTTTGTAGTGACGACAAACATCCTAACGATCTGGTAAAAGGGCATATTAATGAGTTGGTTCGGCGATCGCTGGCATGGGGTTATGACTTAATGAAAGTTTTGCAAGTTGCTTGTATCAATCCTGTCAAACATTACAATTTGCCTGTAGGACTATTACACCCTCAAGAACCAGCAGATTTTATTGTGGTAAATAATTTTGAGGATTTGGCAGTTAAACGCACTTATTGTCATGGTGTTTTAGTTGCAGAATCGGGTAGGAGTTTATTACCATCAGTCAAGATCGAACCCCTCAATCGCTTTATAACTTTGCCCAAACAAGTTGCAGATTTTAATTTACCTGCTTCTGGTTTTACAGTCAGGGTAATGGAAGCGTTAGATGGTCAGTTAACCACCGCCGAACTACACGTAACCCCTTTAATTAAAGATGGTGCGATCGCCTGCGATCTCGAGCGAGATATTCTCAAAATCGCTGTAGTCAACCGTTACCAAAACACTAAACCTGCTATTGCTCTAGTAAAAAATTTTGGACTTCATAGAGGTGCGATCGCTTCTAGTGTGGCTCACGATTCTCACAATATTGTGGCAGTGGGTACCACAGATGCAGAAATTTGTGCTGCGGTGAATCAAATTATTCTCGATAAAGGAGGAATTGCTGTTGCTGAGGGGGATTCAGTAGAAATATTGTCTTTACCCATAGCTGGTTTAATGTGTGCTGAAGATGGTTATCTAGTTGCTAAAAAATATGCAGATTTAGATGCTCGTGCCAAACAGCTTGGTTCTACTCTCACAGCACCGTTTATGACTCTTTCTTTTATGGCACTGTTAGTTATTCCCGAACTCAAACTAAGCGATCGTGGTTTATTTAGCAGTGAAAAATTTGACTTGGTATCAGTATGGGTTGACTGAAACTTCGGCTCGGCATCATCAAAAAAAATAAACTTTAAATTCAGGCGTTGCTGAATCAGGGTATGATAACCAAAATTATTATCTTTGATTTAGTAATCAGAACTAGAAAAAAAGCTAATAGCTGATAGCTAATAGCTACGAACCGTATTACTGACAGTTTCATACATTAAATCAGCAACGCCTAAATTCATTAAGAGAAACTCAGATAAATATCGATCGCTAATTTTGTATGTCCAGAAAAGTTATTATTGCTTCCGATACTCAGATTGTAGTTGATGCTGGTGCTGCGGTAGCCAATCGTGGAGGGAATGCGGTAGATGCAGCCATTACTGCAACTATTAGCTCTATGTGTACCAATTTAGGAATTATCGCCCCTGGTGCTAGCGGGTTCATTACGATCTGGCGTAAGGGAGAAAACCCGATGGCCATCGATGCCTATGCAGAGATGCCTGGAAGGGGGCTAGATTCAATTGAGTTTGGCAGTGGCATGAAAGAGGTATTTTTTGATTATGGGGGTGGCATGAGTACGATGGTGGGCTACGGTTCTGTGGCTACCCCTGGCATATTTGCTGGCTTGAGTTTGGCAGCGGAAAAATATGGCAATCTTCCTTGGTCACAAATAGTTGCCCCAGCACGACAGCAAGTAGAACGAGGCTTTCCTCTCTCTCAAGTGGCAGCGGAATATTTTTCTTATACTCATCGAGTTATTTTTGGTTGGCACCCCGATAGCTATCGAATCATTCATAAAGCTGACGGCAGCCATTTACAGTTAGGAGATAGGGTTCGGCTTCCCGAACTGGCTCGGAGTTTACGGCTTATTGCCGAGGATGGAGTAGAGGTTTTATATGGTGGAGAGTTAGGAGAGAAAATTACCGCAGAAATTCAAGCCAATCGGGGATTGCTCACCCTAAAAGATTTAATTCAATATCGAGCTCTAGAACGATCGCCAATTATCATTAATTTTGGAGATTGGGAAATTGCCACTAATCCCGCTCCCGCAGTAGGGGGAATTTGTCTGGCAGCGATGCTGTTATTAATGGACAAGCGCTCGCTAAAGGAATGGAACGCAGAAACAGTAAGCAAAATAGCCGAGATTCAACGGGCAGTATTGGAATATCGCAGTAACTATTTAGAAGGAGTAACTGAGGAAATAATTACTCAAGAAGCAGCTCGTTTATTGTTAATGGCAGCTAAAGATGATTGGCAACAGTTAACTAAATCCCCCTCGACAATTCATATCTCGGCAGTAGATAGTGAAGGTTTAGCTTGTTCGATCTCCGTTTCTTCTGGCTATGGTTCGGGAGTAATGGCTGGAGGTACGGGTTTATGGTTGAATAATTCTTTAGGAGAAATTGAGTTACATCCCCAAGGTTTATCTCACCTATCGCCGGGTACTCGTCTCACTTCTAATATGGCACCTACAGTCTGTCGGCATGAAGATGGTGCAGTGCTGGCAATTGGTTCTCCTGGAGCCTCCCGTATTACTACCGCGATCGCCCAAGTCCTATTTAATTTTATCTGTTTAGATATGTCTCTAGAACGGGCAATTTCTCATCCTAGATTGCACTTTGAAATTTTTAATAATACTCCCGCGATCGCCTGGGAAAGTGGGTTAAATGTAGATAAGCTAAATATAGCCAGCCGTCAATTTGAGGGACTGTCAATGTATTTTGGTGGAGTTCAAGCTGCTTGTTATAGTCCTACTAATGGTTTGACTGCTGCTGCCGATCCTCGACGTGCTGGAGGAATTGCCAGGGGTGAAAATTAAAAGTTAACATGATCGATCGCGAGCGAGAAGGAACTTTCCAGGGTGCCAACGGAGTCAAGCTATATTATCAAAGTTGGCATCCTCAAGCTTTAGCCAAAGCAATTTTAGTCATAGTCCCCGGACACGGCGGGCATAGCGGTACTTTTACGAGGATGGTCGCCTATTTAGTCGAACGGAATTACATTATCTATAGTTTCGATTTGCGGGGCAATGGTCGATCGCCCGGTCAACGGGGCTATATTAATAGTTGGGCAGAATTTCGAGCAGATTTAACGGCTTTTCTCAATTTAGTTACCGCCAAAAAACCCGCTCTTCCTTTGTTTCTTATCGGTCAAAGTATGGGAGGAACAATTGCTTTAGACTATGTTTTACGAGAATCCGATCGACTACAAGGATTAATTTTAATGGCTCCTGCATTAGGATTAGGGGTTTCTGCCTGGAAATTATGGCTCGGCAAAATATTATCCCGTATTTGGCCTCATTTTGCTCTAGACACGGGCATAGATTTATCTGCTGGTTCCCGCGATCCAGAAGTAGTAGCTGCTTTCGCCAGAGATACCCTACGCCATAGTCAAGGTACTGCTAGATTAGCGACAGAATTGTTAAAAACGATTAACTGGATTAACGACCATGCCACGGAACTAAAAGTGCCTCTCTTAATTCTTCATGGTGGTGCAGATCGAGTTACTTTACCCGAAGATAGTCGCATTTTTTGGGAACGCTTAACTTTAGCCGATAAGGAAAGACGAGAGTACCCCGATAGTTATCACGAACTTCATAACGATCTTAACTACCAAGAGGTACTAACAGATATAGAAGATTGGCTAAATAGACATTTATAGCACGTAGAATAGTAACTAAAGTATCTTATTCCTCATTAGATTAGTCGTGCAGTCAAATAACTTCTTTTCCTTGGAGCAGGTAATCGATCGCAATCCTTTACGAATAGCTCCTGATGCACCTCTAACCGAAGTTATTAGGCTAATGCACGAGTGGGGTAACAGTTGTTTTCTCTCGGAAAATATCGATCCCTCAGAAGCAAGTTCTACTGCCCAAATCAATAACAGTTGCGCCTTAGTAGTTGTAGATTCCCAACTTCGGGGTATCTTGACCGAGAGAGATTTGGTTCGTTTAATCGCTGAAGATGTCGATTTAGAGAGTATGACTGTCGCAGAAGTAATGAGCCGAGAGTTAATTACTTTAACTACGACTGGCATAGAAGATATCTTTACTGCTCTAAATCTGCTCCGCCAACACCGTATTCGTCATTTACCAGTAAGAGACGAGCGCGATCGATTATTGGGGTTAATCACAGAAAAGACTATCCGCCAAAATCTGCAACCGATTAATTTCGTGAAATGGCGGAGGGTAGAGGAAATAATGACAACCTCTGTCGTTCACGCCCTACCTACTACCTCGGTTCGGCAGGTGGCGCAATTAATGGCTAACCATAAAGTTAGTTGTGTAGCAATTGTAGAAGAACGAGAGCGCGATGGATTGTTAATTCCCATGGGCATTATCACCGAAAGGGATATCGTTCAGTTCCAAACCTTGAGCTTAGATCTCGAACAACCAGCACAAAAGCTGATGAGTTCGCCTTTGTTTCTGGTTAGCCCCGAAGATTCTCTTTGGTCGGTACATGAACTAATGGAACAGCGTCGAGTACGGCGATTATTAGTAGCGGGTTCCCAAGGAGAACTAGCGGGAATTATTACCCAAACCAGCTTGCTTCAAGTATTCGGCCCCACAGAGATGTATGGAATAATAGAAGAATTACAGCGTAAAGTTTGCCAATTAGAGCTCGAAAGAGCGGAGTTTTTGCAGAATCGTACCGCAGAACTAGAACAGCAAGTAAGAACAGAACTGAATAAACGCCAACAGGTAGAGACAACAAAAAAACATCTAGCCGTAATTTTGGAGACAACAACCGATTTTGTCGGCATGGCAGATATTAACGGGCGCACACTCTACCTCAATCGAGCCGGCAGAAAGATGATGGGGTTTGGTGAAGATGAAGACCTCTCTAACATCACTGTTTCTGACTATCATGCGCCCTGGGCAGTTAAGATAGTAAATGAAGGTCTGGCCCATGCCATCCATGAGGGGGTGTGGTCTGGAGAAATAGCATTGTTAAATCGTGATGGCAGAGAAATCCCCGTTTCACAAGTAATTATCGCTCATAAAGAGTCCGATCGCTCTGTTACTTCCTTTTCAACTATTATCCGCGACATTAGCGATCGCAAAGAGATAGAAGCAGACCTTCAATATCGGGTGGAATTCGAGCAACTTATTGCCCGCATAGCCACTCGTTTTATCAACCTAACCTCAGCAGAAATCGATCGGGAAATCGAATACTCCCTCCAAACAATTGGTGAGTTTACCCAAGTGGACACCAGTTATGTCTTTCAAATTTCTGGCGAGTCGAATACCATGAGCATGACCCACGAATGGGTCAAACCAGAAATAAAACCCAATATTCAACAGGCTCAAAATTTACCCTTTGCTTTATTTCCTTGGTCAATAGCTCAATTGCAACAGGGTGAAATTCTACAGGTACCTAGTGTAGCTAATTTGCCTATAGCAAATTTACCAACAGAAGCGGAAATCGATCGCCAAAATTGGCAAAGGTTTAACTTGCGCTCTCTCATTGCTGTCCCTTTAATTTGTCAGGGGACTTTTAGCGGTTGGCTTGGTTTTGCTAGCTTCAACAAGGAAGAAGCCTGGTCTGAATCCAGTATTAACTTACTGAGAATAATTGGTGAGATGTTTGTTAATGCCTTACAGCGTCGGCAAGCCGAACAAGCTTTACGAGAAAGCGAACAGCGGTTTGATAATATTCTCAGTTCTCTCGAAGATGTGGTTTGGTCTGTCGATCCCCATACGTTTGAAACACTTTACATCAATTCGGCAGTAGCCAAAATTTATGGTCGTCAAGTGGCTGAATTTTACGACAATCCCTATCTCTGGCTAGAAGTGGTTCATCCCGAAGACCGCGATCGCGTCAGTAATGTAGCTCAAAATCTTATCGAAACAGAAGCTAGCGAAATTAAATACCGCATTGTCAAACCTGACGGAGAGATACGCTGGCTCTATGAACGGGCTCGTTTGATTCGGGATGCCGAGGGTAAGCCAATTCGTTTAGATGGGATTACCACAGATATAAGCGATCGTCAACGGCGAGAAGAAATTTTAAAAGATATTGCTTCTGGGATGACAGTTAAAATAGGAGAAAATTTTCTCTTATCTTTGGTAGAGTATCTTAGCAAAACACTCCAAGTAGATTATGCTTTTATTGGCGAATTAATTAAGCCAGAAGAAGACAGCATAAAAACCCTAGCAGTGTACGGTAAAGGTAAACCCATCGAAAATTTTGAATATCCTTTAGCTGACGCTCCTTGTGAAAATGTAGTGGGACAACAGCTATGGATTTATCCCGAAGCAGTTCAGCAATTATTTCCCCGAGATCGGCTACTGCAAGAAATGGCAGTCGAGAGTTACGCAGGATTTCCTATTTATGATTCTGCTAAAAGACCTTTTGGTTTAATTGCCATTCTTGACAGCAAACCTTTTGATGATACTTCATTGATTGAAGAAGTATTGAAAATTTTTGCCACTCGCGCTACTACAGAACTAGAACGTCAAGAAGCGGAAAGCAAAATTCGCAAACAAGCTGCTTTACTGAATTTGACTCAAGATACTATCTTAGTTCGCAATCTAGAAAACACCATCACCTTCTGGAATCATGGTGCGGTAAAAATGTATGGTTGGACTGCATCGGAGGCTTTAGGAAAAAACTCCCATCAGCTACTAAGGGCAAAATTCGATCGACTTCTAGAACAAATCGAAACCGAGCTATTTCGCGAAGGTCACTGGGAAGGAGAACTCATTCACCAAAGGAAAGATGGTACTGCTATAACAGTAATGGGACGCTGGTCATTACTCAAAGATGCTTCAGGCAACCCCGAACAAATTTTAGAAATCAATCATGATATCACCAAGCGCAAACAGGCAGAAGCAAAAATCCGCGAACAGGCAGCTTTACTTGACGTAGCCACAGACGCAATTATCGTTCGAGGATTGGAGCACAAAATCTTATTCTGGAATCGGGGGGCAGAAAAATTGTACGGTTGGACAAAAGCAGAAGCTATAGAACGAGATGCCAACCAGCTTTTATATCAGGAATCTTTAACAAAATTAAACGAAATTCAGCAAGCAGTTAGAGAGAAAGGTGAATGGCAGGGAGAACTCAATCAAATTACCAAAGCAGGTAAAGATATTGTGGTTGAAAGTCGCTGGACATTAGTGAAAGACAAAGCGGGAAATCCTCAGTCATTTTTGGTGGTTAACACCGATATCACGGAGAAAAAGCAGTTAGAAGCTCAGTTTCTTCGCACCCAGCGGTTAGAAAGCCTCGGGACTCTCGCTAGTGGGATTGCTCACGACCTCAACAATATCCTTACGCCAATTCTTGCTGTTACCCAACTACTCCCACGCCATCTGCCCGATCTAGATAAAAATCTCCAGCAATTACTGAGCATTTGTCAAAGTAATGTCAAACGCGGAGCTGACTTAGTCAAACAAATTCTAACATTCACCCGTGGTGCTCAAGGAGAGAGAGGTATAGTACAAGTCAAACACTTGATTGCCGAAATCAAACAGATAGCTGAAGAAACTTTTCCTAAAACTATTGAAATCCAGACAAGTGTTGCTAAAAACCTCTGGACGGTAAATGGAGATGCCACCCAACTTCATCAGGTATTGATGAATCTGACTGTTAATGCCCGAGATGCCATGGCTAATGGCGGTACGCTCGGAATCTCTGCTGAAAATTTTGCGCTCGATCGAGACTATGCACGGATGCATTTAGATGCTAGAGAAGGAGAATATATTCTCGTCACTGTCTCTGATACTGGTGTGGGTATTCCTGCTGATATTCAGGAGCGAGTTTTTGAGCCATTTTTTACGACCAAAGAAATCGGTCACGGTACTGGATTGGGTCTTTCTACTGTTCTGGGTATCGTTAAAAGTCATGGGGGTTTTATCGATATCAATAGCGAGGTGGGACGAGGAAGTCAGTTTAGGGTCTTTTTACCAGCCGACCAGACCACAGCCACCGTCGCCGAGGAAATCGAAGAGTTCCCCAGAGGCAATGGTGAATTAATTCTGGTGGTTGATGATGAAGCTCCCATTCGCTCGCTCGGCAAAACCATCCTTGAAACTTACAACTACAGAGTGCTAACCGCCAGTGATGGAATTGAAGCGATCGCTCTCTACTCCCAACATCAAGATGAGATCGAGGTTGTGTTGATGGATATTATGATGCCATTTATGGATGGTAGAGTAGCTATCCGTACCTTGCAAAAAATTAAGCCTCAAGTAAAAATAATTGCTGTGAGCGGACTGGTTACTAGAGAAATTGGCACCGAACTCAAAGATGGCTGTCTCACCTTTTTAGCCAAACCTTACACTACAGAAGCTTTATTAACAACTATTCATAAAGTTATCAATTGTTAGCTTGTCGCTGGTGAGCGTCGGGAGAGCTCACAAACTTACAATGAAAGCAGAGTCAATGCGATCGCTTTTTCCTGCTTACAATAAAATCAGAGTCAATGGAATTGCATCTCGATCGAAACCACGATCCAAGTTAAACCTCGATTTCCCAGCTTTGAAACCTATCTGTCCTACGACGATGGCACAGATAAGCTGTATGAACTATTTAATGGAGAGTCGATCGAAGTGCCACCAGAATCAGGCATCAATGTGCAAATTGCTACATTTCTGCCGCTCCAATTTGCTTCGCTTGTAGGCTATCGCAGAGTGCGGGGACATGGGTTAGAACTGGAAGTGCGAGGCGAACCGAAAAACCGTTATCCCGACCTCACAATCATTCGAGAGGAGCATATTGGGCAATTAGCAAAGCGCAATACCCTCCGCCTGAGTATGGCTCCCCCTTTACTGGTGATTGAAGTGGTCAGTCCGGGAGAATTGCAACGAGAGCGAGATTATATTGCTAAACGCACCCAGTATCAAGATTGCGGCATTGCTGAATATTGGATTGTCGATCCTGATGCTCAAACAATACTGGTATTAGAACTTACGGGAAAGACTTACACTGAGGTAGGCAGCTTTTCGGGTGAGGAACAAGTGCGATCGCCGCAGTTTAGAGAATTGAACCTAACGGCAGAACAAATCTTTGCCTCAGCCGATCGGGAATAATCAAGTTTTTAATCGGCGAGATAAAGGACTTACCGTAACTACAATTTGTCGTTACAATCAGGATATGGAATTTGGGTGGGATGAGTCAAAACGGATTTCTAACCTCCGCAAGCATGGCATCGATTTTTTAGATGTTCCAGCAGTTTTTGGCGGATCGATCGTGACTGTAGAAGACGATCGATTTGATTACGGAGAAGAGCGGTTCGTGACTTTCGGTTTACTTCAGGGGCGAGTTATTGCCATTGTCCATACAGAAAGTGAAGACTACATCCGCATTATTTCTGCAAGGAAGGCAACCAAATATGAGCAAAAAACCTACTTCGAGCAAATCTGAAACAGATTGGAAACGTCTTGATGCTATGACTGATGAAGAGATCGATCTATCTGATTGCCCTGAAATTACGCCGAAAATGTTTGCCAAGGCTGTAGTTCGAGAGGGTTTAGCTTCAAGCAAGAAAAAGACTCAAGTAACTTTGCGGATTGACAATGATGTTTTGGAGTGGTTCAAGTCTCAAGGAAAGGGCTATCAAACCAAGATTAATAGTTTGTTAAGGGCGTATATGGAAGCTCATCATTGAATTATTTAATGGTGATATTTCATTCGTCTTCTCAAAGATTTCCTATTGTAAGTTTGGTGAATTTTTCGTCTATCTGACAATATTGCGATCGGCAAATAGGTATTGATTTTATAAGCTTTTATAACTAACAATTCATGAAACGAGATCGAGTGTTATCGATTTTGAATGCCCATTAAGCAGAGTTACACGATCTTGGTGTAAAGTCTCTGGAAATATTTGGTTCAGTGGCGCGAGACGAAGCCCGTCCAGATAGTGATGTCGATTTTTTAGTTGAATTCTCTCTCGATCGAGGTAAGTCTGTTCGATCTGTTTCGGGTCAGGCATTATCTAGAAGATTTATTGATTTATTAGGGTTGTCTTGATGTGCAGCTACTTCGCTAATAAGCTATTCATGCGATCGCAATAGATATTGTTTTCGCGATCGGAAAAAATTAGAAAAGCTATTTATTCAACTTGAATAATCTCAAAGCTATCCTGATTGTCAATACGATAAAACAAAACCTATGTTCACAAGGGTCAGGCATGACCAAGTTGTGACGAGGGGTTTCGCCAAACGCTTAACCACATTTCGGTAAGCCGTGTGTTGTGGCTGAGTGCGATCTACCAGACACAGCAAGACTCCAGCATCACAAAGAATCATAGTTCGAGACCTTGTTTGCGGTACTTGTTGAGCAAGAGTTGTTGATATTCGCTGACTGGCTCAGTTGGTTTTACTTCCAAGCGATCGACAGCTTCAAACCATTTATCCCAAGCTTTAGCTATATCATCTTGCTGTTTTTCATTTGTTGTCTCAGATTGATACTTGTGGATGACAAAATCAATAAAATTGTTCACTTCTGGTAAAAGTGACTCTGGTAGTTGCTCTAATTTAGCGATCGCGCTTTGACGAATACTCATGGTAGATTTTTCTTTTACTTTAGCGTGAATCTTATCAGTTAAGGATTTGCGATCGCGTTATGTCTGAAGATTAGTCCGTAGTAGCGATTCGCCTTTGGATTGTTTGGTGTACATTACTGAATTGATTTTGAAGCGAAATGGGCTTTGAAGTAGCTAGAATTAATGGAAGTCTATGATTCTTTAGAATGGAATTCGAGTTCGACCCCAATAAAAGTGCCAGTAACAAGATAAAACACGGTATCGATTTTATAGAGGCTCAAGCTCTTTGGGATGACCCTGATATCTGTCGTTATCCATCGAATAAGACTTATGAATTAAGATGGGTCGTAACAGGAAAACTAAATGGCAAGCACTGGGCTGCTGTCGTTACATACCTATCAGATAAAATAAGGATCATTTCTGTAAGAAGAGCGCGAAAGGAGGAAATAGAAATCTATGAAAAAAGAAAGCTTTATTAGTGCAGAAGAATTTGAACGTAGATTCGACAATGGGGAATCTATTTTAGAATACTGTGATTTGAGCAAAGTTGAATCGGCTGCACCAGAACACAAACGTGTAAACGTTGATTTGCCCTTGTGGATGGTTAAAGGTCTGGATAAAGAAGCAGCACGCTTAGGCGTTACCAGACAATCTGTGATCAAAACATGGCTCGCTGAAAAGCTAGGGTAAAACTAAGTATACATTGCTGAATTTATTTTGCAGCAAAATGGGCTTTGAAGTACCTAGTAGAGCGCGGCGTAAATTCCCTACCCATTGTGTATGGGAACGGGGAGACGGGGAGACGGGGAGACGGGGGGAGGAAATGGATACCCGACTTCCGCCAAGGGGTACTAGGATCAATGGAAGTCATTGTCATAACTAATAGTCTATGAAACGAGATCGAGTGTTATCGATTGTGAATGCCCATCAAGCAGAGTTAGAGTATCTTGGTGTAAAGTCTCTGGAATTATTTGGTTCAGTGGCGCGAGACGAAGCCCATCCAGATAGTGATGTCGATTTTTTAGTAGAATTCTCGATTGAGGCAAGTCTGTTCGATCTGTTTCGGGTAAGGCACTATCTAGAAGATTTACTAGGGTGTGATGTTGACTTAGGAACTACCGATGCTTTGAGGGAACATTTGCGAGAACCTATTTTAGAGGATGCGATCCGTGTCTTCTAGAGTTTGGCAACTCCGTGTGCAGGATATTTTGGAGGCTGTTATGAGTATCGAGCAGGGTACAGCAGGAATGACGTTTGAGCAGTTTGCCGCTAATGAAACGATGGTAAAATCTGTTCTCTACGACTTCATAATCATTGGTGAAGCGTCGGCAAATATTCCTGGCGAAATCCAATCTCGCTATTCTCAAATACCTTGGCGTTTGATGAGTGATATGCGAAATATTATGGCTCACGAATATTTTCAGGTTAATTTGATGCTGACATGGAGAACTATACGAAACAATCTTCCATCGCTGAGATTACAGTTATTAGACTTGTTAGAAAGTGAAGCTAGGGAAAAATCTTGAATACTTTATTTGAGCGAAAGGTTTGTTTCTACGCCGCGATCAAGTTTTTTTTGGGGCTTACAATGAAGACAGAGTCAATGCGATCGAGCAAAGCCTGTCACTTCGCGATCGCATCCAAATTAAGACCATGATCCAAGTTAAACCTCGGTTTCACAGCTTTGAAGAATATTTGTCCTACGACGATGGCACAGATAACCTGTATGAACTATTTAATGGAGAGTTGATCCAAGTGCCACCAGAATCGGGGATAAATGTGCAAATTGCCAATCGTCTTTTCCTTGCTTTTGCCCTGTTGATTGGCACAGATAGAGTTAGGGGACATGGGTTAGAACTGGAAGTGCGAGGCGAACCGAGAAACCGTTATCCCGACCTCACAATCATTCGAGAAGAACATATTCAGCAATTAGCAAAGCGCAATACTATTCGCCTTTCAATGGCTCCCCCGTTATTGGTTATTGAAGTCGTCAGTCCTGGAGAATTACAACACGATCGCGACTACTTTGCCAAGCGATCGCAGTATCAGGATTGTGGTATTCGGGAATATTGGATTGTCGATCCAGAGGCTCAAACGGTACTGGTACTAGAACTTACAGGAAATACTTACACTGAGATAGGCAGTTTTTCTGGGAGCGAGCAAGTGCGATCTCCGCAGTTTAAAGAATTGAACTTAATGGCTTTAGATTTACCAAAGTTCATTACTTGAGAACCAGGACCGCTTTGTGCTCTTCTCAGCAAGAAAAATAAACCTACTAATAACAAGATGGGGACAAAGAGAGCACTCAGGATATCAAGCCAAAATCCTTCGTTACTCTCAGGCAAAAATGTATAATCTACCCCATTAGTTCTCAAAGATATTAGTAGAACCCTTAGTTGGTAAGAGTCTCTGGGCAAGTTCACTGTGATTAGACTGCTGTCCTCGGGGTTAGTAAACTGAGCCTGGGTTAGCTCAGAATTAATTTCAACTTGCGTGATTTTCTTGTCCTCAACAGAACTCAGAAAATGACTGTAGCTCCAAGTTTGATTGCTTTGACCGACCTCACCAAAATATCCGACAGATATTGCAATAGTTACAAACCCCAACAGAGTATGAAGTCCTGCATTTCTCCAACGTTTGTCCACCGAATCATACCTCCAATTAGATCATAACGTCTGCATATAACTCAATTCTTAACTTATCTGTCTGGTGAGAAATTTCTCGCTCGCTTTATCTCAAAGTATCAACCAGATTTTCAGGTAAAGGTCGATATTCGGCAAACTCCATTGAAAAAGTTGCCATGCCTTGGGAAAGCGATCGCAATTCTGTAGAGTAGCCAAACATTTCTGCTAGAGGTACTTCTGCACGAACAATCTCGAAATTGTCTCTAGTTGACGAACCAAGTAACAAAGCACGACGAGAGATTAGTTTACCTTGAATTTTGCCTAAAAACTCACTGGGGGTTTCTACTTCCAATAGCATCATCGGTTCGAGAATGGTTGGTTGGGCTGCTGCAAATCCTTGTTCAAAGCCAGTCCTGGCAGCAATCCGAAATGCCATTTCCGAAGAATGGCTAGGATCGAAAGTACCACCTTCCAGGATTACTTTTACCCCTGTAATGGGATAACCTTTAAGCCAACCCGTACTCACGGCATCCCGAAATCCCTGTTCGCAAGCAGCAATAAACCGAGTCGGAATTTCCTTATTCTTAACTCTGTTTTCCCATAAAAAGCGTCCTGCATAGGGTTCTATGCGTCCTCTAACTCGAGCATATTGTTCTGTTTTACCAATTAGTTGTTGAAAAGTGTAATCGAAGACTGCAGGTTGAGTAATAGTTTCTCGGTAGGCAACGGCTGGCGCACCGATATAAGCCTCGGCGTTATACTCCCGTTTCATCCGTTCCAAATAAATATCTAGATGCAGTTCTCCCATCCCTGAAATGAGAATTTTATTGGACTCAGGATCGGTAGTAATATGCAGAGTGGGGTCTTCTTTAACAAAGTGATTAAAGGCTTTGGCAATGCGATCGCTATCTTCGGCATTTTTCAGGGTGATGGCTAGAGTCATGACGGGTTCGGGGGTAAATATTCCTTCGAGAGAAAGATTTGTACCCAGAGAACAAAGGGTATCTCCAGAAGCACAGTCGATACCCATCAAGCCTACAATCTCTCCCACTGTTGCTGATTCTAGTTCTTGTCGTTTATCTACCTCAATTCTGACTAAACGACCAACACGAATTTTTTTCTGAGTGCGAGTATTAATTAGGCGATCGCCTTTGTTTAATATCCCTGAATAAATACGAGTATAAGTAAGTTGTCCAAACTCATCATCGATAAGCTTAAACGCCAAAGCAACTACAGGACCGTCAGGTTCGGGATTTATCTCAACTTCCTCTTTGGTAGAAATATCAGTAGCCGTAACTAATTCCCTTTCTACTGGCGAAGGCAAATAAAGAGAGACTGCATCGAGTAAGTTTTGGATGCCTTTGTTTTTCAGTGCCGATCCTAACAATACGGGGGTAAATTCTAGACTTAGAGTTCCCTGGCGAATCGTATCCCAGATAAGTTGGGGCGATATTGCTGATTCTGCCAGTATTTGCTCCATCATCTCTTCGGAGAGAATCGATACGCGATCGAGCAATTCCGCTCTAGCTGCCCGTGCTTCTAATTGTAAATGTTCGGGAATTTCTTTAATAACCAGCTGTTCGCCATATTCTCCTTCATAGTAATTTGCCTTCATCTCAATTAGGTCGATAACTCCCTCAAAGTTATCTTCTGCACCGATAGGATATTGTATGAGTAGGGGATTTAAACTCAATTTTTCTTTTAAAGCTTCTACTACTCGAAATGGATTTGCCCCCAGGCGATCGAGTTTATTAATAAACGCAATTCTGGGAATACGGTAGCGTTTCATCTGTCTATCGACTGTAAATGACTGGGACTGTACTCCAGCCACTCCGCACAGCACCATAATTGCTCCATCCAGAACTCTAAGCGAGCGTTCGACTTCGATGGTAAAGTCTACATGACCGGGAGTATCGATTAAATTAATTTGGGTATCGTGCCAAAAACAGGTAGTCGCAGCAGAGGTAATGGTAATACCTTTTTCTTTTTCCAACTCCATATAATCCATCGTCGCACCCTCTTCGTCTCCCTTTACTTCGTGCATCTGGTGAATTTTGCCAGTGTAAAAGAGAATACGCTCAGAAATAGTGGTTTTACCCGCATCGATATGGGCAGAAATACCAATATTACGCAGTTTTTGGCAAGGTATCATGATTTTGTCTCCAATAATCGAAAAAAGAGAGATAAAGAGGCGATCGATAATCCCTAATTTTAAACTTTATTAGCAATAATCAAATTAGCAGCCAGTAAATCACTATAATTTAAGTAAATATCGAAAGTATTTGCAAAGTATCAATTATGGGTAAATTTGCCGTTGCAGTTATCAATGGAACTCAAGCGCGTTTTTTCATCTTAGATTCAGCAGCATCATCGGAATATGAATCTGGCCCCAATTTGATAGAGCATAAAGGGTTATCTGATTCTACCCAAGAACTTCACGGTCAAGAACTTTGGGCAAATACCAAAACTGGACGCAACCGAGGTTCAAATGGTCAAGCTCATAGCTATGACGATCATCGCCAAAACCATAAACTAGAATTTGAAAAAAGGTTTGCTAATAAGATTAGTAGTGCAATGATCGATCTTATTCAGGCTAATCAAGCAAAACAACTGATTCTAGTTGCAGAACCCCAAATTCTAGGTATAATGCGTGAATCGATGAATGACAGCTTATTTAAAAACCTAAACATTCAGGAAGTAGCTAAAGATATTTGTCATTTTAATGTCAACCAAATTCACGATTATTTGGCGAAAAAAGAATTGTTACCAGCTTGCAAAAAAGTTTATTCTCGATAAGTTTGAAATTATTGAGAAATTGTGAGTATAGATACTCTTTCAATACTTCTGCCTCCTGACTTCTGACTTCTATCTCCTGCCTAGAGAACAGGCAGCCTTTAGACGCATCGTTTAAAGTTTCAAGATATTCTTCAAACAACTTGAGAAAAATCAGCATCGATTGAAGGGGATCTTCACTCAGTTCGTTAGCTCGCTGAGATAAACGTTCTAACAAGGCGCAATCTCTCTGCCAAAATCGGTCAATTAGGACGTGGGCTAACTCCGCTTTATTTGAGAAATGGTAGAAAAACGCTCCCTTAGTAATCCCGGTGGCAGCAAGAATTTCGTCGATCGATGTTCCTGCAAAACCCCTTTGTAATATTAGTTCCTCGGCATTAGCGAGAATACGCTCTTTAGTATTATTTTGTCTTTTTGTGGACATATTTATTCTCCTCTCGGTCAATATTATACCAACCAGTTTGTAAAGAATTGTTTGAGCATTAAAAAGGATTTATTTTACTCAAACCTTTTTTGATAAAAGGATACAAGATTATTCTTTGATAGAAATAGCCTAAAATTAGATTTGACAATTTCAACAATATTTTCTTAATATACAGACTAGTTGGTTAAATAAAAATAGCAGTTATTTTCAGAGAAAAAAAGGAAAGCAATCTACACAATTTCCTCAAGATCGTTTCATCAGTCATTTCTAGCTAAGAAAGATTTTTGACACCAAACATTTCACCTTTAAAAGAGATCGCGACCTTGAGTTAAAGCCAAGACGATTAAAAGCTGAATAAAAACAAGATAAAACCAATGAACGAACAGAATCATTGTTGTGGGCCAGGTTATGCTTCGGTTGAAGCCGCTATGCAGGCAAAACAAGAGCAAGTTCTTTATATCGTCGCTCTCTATACAGGAACGGGAATCGAAGAATCAGATTATCTAGCCACGATTGATGTCGATCCCCAATCTTCTAATTATTCCAAAGTAATTCACCGTCTCCCCATGCCGAATCTTGGAGATGAATTACACCATTTTGGTTGGAATGCTTGTAGTTCTTGTTATGGTGATGCGAGCAAATCCCGACGGTTTTTAATTATCCCAGGAATGCGTTCGGGCAACATCTATATTGTCGATACCAAAGACCAGCGATCGCCTCAAATCCACAAAGTTATTGAATTTCCTGAAATTAAAGAGAAAACTAATTTATCTGCCCCCCATACAATTCACTGCCTCCCTGATGGAGTCATGATTTCTATGTTAGGAGATGGAGAAGGAAATGGTCCAGGCGGTTTTTTGCTGTTGGATGAAAATTTTGATATTGCGGGACATTGGGAAAAGAAAGCAGAAGGAATGCTATTTAACTATGATTTTTGGTATCAACCCCGTCATAATGTAATGGTCAGTAGTGAATGGGGCGCACCAAAAACCTTTTTTCCCGGTTTCGATCTCGATGACGTTGCTGCGGGTAAATATGGTAAACAAATTCACTTCTGGGATTGGTCGACTAAGGAAATTATTCAAACTGTCGCTCTTGGTGAAGAAGGGATGATTCCTTTGGAAGTTCGTTTTCATCATAATCCCAATAGTACTCATGGTTTTGTGGGTGCAGCATTGAGTAGTAATATCTGGCACTGGCATAAAGCCAATGGTCACTGGGATGTCAAGAAAGCGATCGATATTCCTGCGGTAGATATAGAAGGTTGGCCGATGCCCGTACCTTCTCTAATTACCGATCTGGTCTTATCCATGGACGATAAATATCTTTACTTATCCAATTGGTTGCATGGAAACATTTGTCAGTATGACATTAGCGAACCAATGGATCCTCAACTAACAGGTCAAGTTTGGTGGGGTGGATTATTAAACAAAGGTAGCACCGTCAAAGGTCGTCAATCTGCTGCTGGACCGCAAATGCTGCAACTCAGCCTAGATGGTAAACGTTTGTATGCTACGGATTCTCTTTTTAGCACTTGGGATAATCAGTTTTATCCTGACTTAAAACAAGTAGGTTCAACCCTATTACAAATTGATTGTGACACAGAAAAAGGTGGATTGAAGATTAACGAGAATTTCTTGGTTGATTTTGGCAAAGAACCATTAGGTCCTTCTCGCGCCCATGAAATGCGTTATCCTGGCGGTGACTGTACCTCTGATATTTGGCTGTAGAAAGTGAAAAAAACTTACCAAGTTCAATTAATTAATCGAAATTTAGTTATTGAAGTAGCAGAAGACCAATACATTTTAGAAGCAGCAGAAGCAGCAGGACAAAAATTACCTGTGGGTTGTCGTTATGGAGTTTGTGCTACCTGTGCTGCTCGTCTACTCAAAGGAAAAGTCGAACAGTCTCAAGCAGTGGGCTTAAAACCCGAGCGAGTAGCCAAAGGTTATGTTTTACTCTGTATTGCCTCTCCTCGTTCTGATTGTCAGTTTGAGGTTGGGGTAGAATCCCAAGCAGGTTTATATCTCAATCCTTTTCAAACTAAAAAAGTACTCGAGCTTACTGATTGATGAGCCTAAAAAAATTATGAGTGACAACTTTCAAGATAGAATACCTTTACTTTTCCCAAAACTGAAGCTAAATTCGCCAACAGCCAAAGGTAAAAAACGAGTTTAGATGCTTCTGTCCCCTGCCTCCTGCCTTCACACCAGTTATAAATGGCATATCTCAACAGGATTTAGTATCACTCACCAATTTGAGAAACGCTTATTTCTCATTGACTAAGAGAATCGATTTGTTTTTTGACTTGCCAGCCTGTCTGTGCCCCAATTTTTCCCGCTTTGATAAATACCCAGCTACCTCTGTGGTAAGAAGTTTCATCATGATGACATTGGGGTTTAATGCCGATTAACTGTTCTACTTCCTCAGTCGTCAATATCCAGTTAGCAGCTTCTGCTTTTTCGAGGACATCCATATACCATAAGGGGTTTGATGGTTGCAGTCGATAAGCTAAGGTGGTTTCTAACTTGACTAAAGAATCTGCGATCGCTTGTAGCTGCTGTAAGATTTGTCGATCGCTCTCCATCTGAAGTTGGGGAGAAGATATTGCGGGTTCTTCAATAGCTGGCATCTCTGAACCTGCTGGTTTTGTTTCTGTTGCTGACGGATGTTGTGGAGGGGAATCTTCATCGAACCAAGGATCGGGAGCAATCTCTTTTTTGAGAGTTGGTTTAAATTCATGGTTTTTCAGCCAAGTGCGGTTTAATTCTGTAGCTAAATTATGCAAAAAATTAGCTGTTTCTTCATTTCCTTCTGCTGCTATCTGACTGGCGACTTGTTTCATAACCCTGACTAATTCTGGCCCGATTAACTCTTGATGGGCTGCCAAAATTTCTGATTCAGAACCTTCGGGACAATTCAGCAAGGCTTGGATCAGTTCGACATAGGCTTGGGTTTTATCTTTATTGTTTTGGGGAATAGGAACACTTTCCGTCAAAATATGATGTAATTTCCCTGCCCAATTGTGCAGATACTTAGCTGCTTTAATGTCTCCTTCTGTTGCCAAATGGCTGGCGACTTCTTCCATAACCTCTACTAGTTCGAGATTAACCAAGTTTTCATTCTGTCGCAGCAGTATCCATTCTTCTCCTCTAGGGCAACTCAACAGTCCTTGAATTAAATCGAGATAAGCTTTGAGGCGTTGTTGGTTCATCAATCAAATGTTGCCAAAGTGTTGACTTATTTATTATCTCTTGGTTTTGGTAACTCTAAATATCTTGGTTACATATATACAAATCTTTTCTTCACAAGTTTTTTATATCAGCCCAAGTTGCTAATTACAACTCTAAAGTCGAGCGAAAATTGTAACATCAGTATCAGTGTTTCTACGCAAAAAATTAGTATTTCTACGTAAAAAAATCAGCGAGATCCATCAAATATCAGTATTTTTTTGGTAGAGATTTTTCTAGGATAATGATATTTTTATGATCGAAAGCTTAAGTTACTAGATGTTTTGCTGGCTAAAACTTTGGGTTCAAAAAGTTAGATGAGCGAGTAATTAATCTCTAACTTGCCCTAGGGTTACTGTTTTAGTTCCTCTTCTGTCCTAACTATTGTCAACCAGATTGAAAACAAGCGATCGCTGTTACGGGTAGAAGTAGCAGAATAAATTCTCTGATAGGTTGCTAAGCAGCATAGTTAAATAACAAGGGATTGCCGGTTTCTCTACCCTTGTTCCCAAGAACCTTAGAGAACTTCAGCAACCTGAAAAGGAGCGTATCTTTGTGGGTTAAGTGCAGCGCGATCGCTTATATTACTGTCATTGATGTGGTAAGGGCGATCGTATTCGAGCAACAAAAATATTATGAATCCTGAGGTATTTTTGGAACAAAAGGATATTTCCCCTCTAACTAAGGCACTAAGCCAAGTTTTTACCAGAGTCAAACCTCTAGCTATTCTGGAGGCTGCTGGTATCGACAATAATTTCATCGGCAATCTCAGTCTCAATGCACAACCCAATATGTTTGCCTTGGAATTAGTAGCGGCCTTTAGAACTTACTCTATCTCCAGAGAACGATTGGATTATCATCCAATGATTAAACTGCTCCAACACCTGTGCGCTCTAGCTGCAACTTATAAACTGACAGACGAAGATCGAGCTTTGTTCGTCCGATTAGTCGAACGAGGCGAAGAAAATTTCCAGGCTTTAGTTGCTTGCAGTGCTGTAGGCAGAATAGAATCACCTCAAGACAATGGGATCGGCACAGGAGTGCTGGTAGGGGAAAAGTTGCTGCTTACTTGCAGCCATATTTTTAGCAAAACTCAGGTACAGAAAGCTTGGGTACGTTTTAATTATAAAGCTGGAAAATATCCCTTAGATATAGATCTTTTTGAACTCGATCTAAATTTTATTGAACATTCTCATCGCCAAGACTTTGCTTTAGTTAAGATCGAAGGCGAACTCAAACAAAAGATAATTAACCCCAACAATACACCTCTAGAAAGAGAACAGGCAATTCGCCTAATCCATCATCCACAGGGCAAACCAATTGAAATTTCAGAGCAGGGAAAGATTATTCAGGTAGGTGAAGATTACCTCTACCACAATCTGAAGACTACCGAGGGGTCTTCTGGCGCACCGATTGTAAATCGTCAGTGGGAATTAATTGGCATCCATCGAGGCAATCCTGAGATTAGTCGAGGTCGTCCTATTGTTCCAGAAGTATGGACAAGGGCTTGCCTTGCCCGAATTAACTCCTAACTATCTTCTAAATTAATTTTGACAACTTTTTTAGGTACGTTTTCTACTTTGGGAAGGGTAAGAGTTAGAATACCATGCTTAAATTCCGATTTAATTGCGTCAGTTTTAATAGGCATAGGTAAAGGAATGACTCTTTGAAAATTACCATAGTAAAATTCAGAGTGGAAGTAGTTTTTCTTTTTATCTTCAGTACGTTTTTCTTCTTTGTGTTCTCCAGAAATAGTTACCCGATCTTCTCCTACTTCTACGTCAAGGTCTTTGGCATCGATACCTGGAATTTCGGCTTTGAGAATCAGTTCTTTTTCGGTTTCTTCAATTTCTACCGCAGGAGTCCACCTTCCGCCAATACCATGTAGTCCCATCCAATCACGGTCTCTAACAGAAAGCATATCTTCAAATAGACTATCCATTTGTTTTCTGATATTGTTTAACTCTTGGAATGGTTGCCATTTACTAAGTGTCATAGCTGACCTCCATTGTTGTAGATTTTTTAGTACTTGGAAGTTTTACTTATAAATTAGAGAAATATTTTGAGGATATTGTGAAGCTAATTAACCGATGATATTTAAGGGCAATAGCTGACAAATGGCAAAATTTCGGCTAGGATCGGCCTCTAGCGAGCTATATAAATCATGAGTAAACAAGAGCGATCGCGTACTATACATTGTAATCTTCCTCAAAATCCTGATGCCGTTAGCATTGCTGACTCAGAGGCTGCTTTTGAAGTAATTCATGATACCATTCTCAGTCTTTGGGATACAGTTAATAAATTGTCCAGTATTCAACCTCCTAGAAGAGAACGCTATCGTGTTACTCTCTTCGGTTCGGCGAGAATTAAACCCGATACATCTCTATATAAAGGAGTTCGCGATCTAGCCAGCGAACTAACGATGATGGGCTGTGATATTGTCACAGGCGGAGGACCGGGTTTAATGCAAGCTGCCAATGAAGGTAGTGTTATTGCCGATCCCGATGATATGACTAAATCTATCGGTATCCGCGTCGATTTAGGATTTGAGCAAGATACAAATCCTTTTGTCGAGCAAGTTTATCTCCATCGAACCTTCTTTTCTCGATTACATCACTTCGTACTCGCCTCTGATGCTTTTGTAGTGCTACCAGGGGGTATAGGTACAGCTTTAGAAGCATTGATGATATGGCAATTATTGCAAGTCCGCCAGCTACAAAATACACCATTTATTACTGTTGGGAAAATGTGGAATGAGCTAGCTGTCTGGGCTAAAAAATATACGATCGATGTCGATCCACCCATGGCAGACCCCGCAGATCTAAGTATTCCAGACTGTGTAGATACTTGCGAAGAGGCAATAGTTTTGCTGCGAGAAGCCCACGAACAATGGAAGTTATGTCAAATGTAAGTTTGGAGTTCGGAGTTAGTAGTGACGTGACCTGGAAGGTCAGTACAGGAGTTTGGAGTTGAGGCAAGATTACAGTTAATTTTTCCAGCTGCCGATCGCGGATGCGCCTCGGCATAGTCGAGAACGCGCAGTGCCAGCGAAAGCCGATCGCTAGATTCAAGTGAATTCTTACTCAGTTTGGACGCAAACCCAAATCTTTTTCAATATCCTCAAGAACAATATCTACGATTATTTTTTTGGTATATTTACAATACATCGTTTCAGATGTGGTAAAAGAGCCATTTTCAAAGTATTTATTAGAAGGCGCACCGCCACCACATAAAGAGAAGTATTGGCAGGTGCGCTTACACAGTTCCACCCCTGCTTGAATATCTCGATCGATTCTTTGGAATTTATCAGTTTGGCAGATAGAATCAAAGGAATCTTGTCGGACGTTGCCGAGAATAAAATCACCGTAAATAGAACTTTTCATTGATAATAGTTCTGGGGAGAACGTGGAAAAGTCGCCATTATAAGCAATATTAATCATCGTAAAAGGAGTGAACTGTCCCTGAAGCGCACTACACTTTTCATAGATAAAGTTTTTGGTCTGTTCAAACTCTCTAACTTTTAAATATCCATTGGTACTTTTTGTCAGTTCGTATAACCTTTTTATAAAAGTACGATACCGTTCTTCTACACCATCTTTTTCCAAAGATGATGATTCGTTTGCTCCTTCTGTTTCGTCAATATTGAAACCTACATTCCTAATCTGATGTTCCATAAAGAAATTGAAGATTTCTTCGGGGAAATTTAGGGAATTATTAGTGAGAACAGCAATTACAGAAAAGTCAATCTGATTCGCTTGTAGCAGCGATATCCCTCTCATGGTGCTGGCGTGAGTGCCTAGGCCTTTTCTGGTCTGGCGGTGAGCATCGTGGATAAAAGCAGGGCCATCAAGGCTCACGCCTACTTTGATCCGATATTTTTTAATTAGATCGCACCAAGCCTGATTAATCAAAGTGCCATTAGTTTGAAAAGCATGGGAGATTGAACAGTGACTTGAATTAAACTCGCGATCGAGTTGCTGAATCTTGTCAAATGCCGATTTATAGAAACTAATAGGCATGGTAAGGGGTTCGCCAGCGTGCCAGACAACTGTAAATTCTTTATCGATAAATTGGCTTTGAAACAGATTTTTAAATATGGATTCAATTAAATCGAGGGAGAGTTTGTCTTTCGATCGGCGATTCGGCAGGTAGCAGTAATTACAATTGAGATTACAAAAGGGAGTTGGTTGAATGACAACTAATTTGACTGTTCCAAATTCAGTTTACCCATAATTACTCCAGTTACCCCAGTCCTGCCAGTTAGCCCAAGGTTGGTCCTGCCAGTCCTGCCAGTTAGTCCAAGGTTGGTCCTGCCAGTCTTGCCAGTCCTGCCAGTTATTCCAATAGTTCGGCCATTGAGCTTGCAGAGTTTTATTTTTTTCAGGCGGATTGTCAAGGATAAACCTATGATTCCATATCGCTTTTCTAGAAAGTTCTCGAACTTTAAATTTATTCTGTTCTTGAAGACCGATAAAGCTCTCTGGTAAAAACTGAACTAAATCAGAAACTAAGCTTTGTTTGTAGTTTTTATAAAAGATGTTAAATAATGATTTGTTAGTTTTCTCATATTTGTTTACAGTTCTCATCCCTGCAAGAAGCTTGTCTAACTGAGAATTTCCAGGCAATGACCTTTCTAAGTCCTGTTGCAGCTCTTGTTTCAAACCAACTGTTTCTCTATAAAACCATAGTGCTATCAGACCTCCTAATATCAAGCCCGACACCACATAGATTCTTATCCTTAGGTTTCTTTTTTTTCTCTCTTTTTCTCTTTCTTTTTTTTCTCTTTCTTTTTTTTCTCTTTCTACTTTGTCCAAGTATTGTGTTCGCCAATCGAGGATTGCCTTGGCTAGTACATCGTGGAAAATCTCATAGCGTTTTTCTTTTTGTTCGCGAGAAGCTGGTAATATTGAGCGTAGGATACGAACCTCTGGTTGACCAAGTTGTCTGAGTAAGGGTTCAACCTGTTCTTTTGTCAACTCAATTTTTATACCCGACTCGCTGTTAACCAACTCGACTAATTCCCCAACGGTATGAGCAATTTTGGTACGAGAACTTGTAACCAGATAGTGGAAGACATATGCTGCCGTATTTTGCATCTGGGGTGACAAATTCTTCATCTGATCATTTACGTGCTTTTTGACAATCTTCTCTGCACGACCAAGTTTTTTGTACGTTGTCAGTTTCAGGATTGGGGGCTCATTATTCTTTTCTTCTTCCCACAGGCGATCCATCACCAATTGTAAACAGGATGTCTCAATCATCTGGGAACTTTTCTTTTGTTTCTCTGTTCCATTTATATCTTTGTCACCAAGACCAGCTTCATCCTGAAGCCATGGCATAGCCTTGATTACATCGACATCTTTTAGAATTTCCAGAGTTAATTCCTGTTCGATGTCAAATTTTTGTCCGTATTCACTGTTGTAGTATTGTTTGATTGGTTTTTCGATCGCTTCCATTCCCTGTTCTCTATTCAGGCGTTTTATGCCTAAGGGGTCAGTGAATAAGTCGGGAATATGTACTTTTAAGTGGTCAATAAGCTCAACATAAGACTCTTTCCGAATGGAAATCAGCAAGTTAGCCCGCAGATCTTCATTATTAGCTGCCCGAGAAAATTCAAGGACGAACTTACCCTGAGGATCGTGTTTTGGTTGATAGAGAAAATATTCCTCGAATTGATCGAGAATGATATACAGTTGACCTCCCACGCATTTTGACCACGCCTGCAACTTCTCGGTCAATGTAGAAAACGGCGGCATCAATTCTTTTACTGCTTTTGCTTCGATCTCAGAAAGCTTCAACGCTTCAATGGCAGCATCTTGGACGCACTCAACTAACCCCTTATGAGGATCGACACTCCAATTGCGAAACATAGCAACAGCTAATTTAGGTGTACCGAAATCATTCCTGTTTTTTTCTGCCATTTTCTCTAGCTGGCTAACCACACCAGCGTCCAGAACAGAACTTTTTCCTACGCCACTCTCACCATACAGTAAAGTTACTCGACGAGCCATCACGTTATCCAGAATGATTTCCTTCCAGTCATCCCTGCCGAAGAAGCACTCTGCATCTTTTTTCGTGTAATGATTTAGTCCTTTGTAGGGCTTATCAGATAATGTCTTGTGGTAACTCCTCATTGCTAATTCCTCTATTTGATTAGCTTACAGCAGGTTTCTTAACTCGGCAATAAAACTTTCTAACGGCACTTTAAGCATTTCTACATCGCGCTTTTGCCATAAATCCGAAGCTAGTTTCCCCGCATCGAAAGGAATTGCCCAGGACTTCCGGTTTTCGCCGATCTTTTTGTCTTTCCAGATAAAGTGAAGGATAGCGCGCATATACCAGTCACTCAAATCGTAGCCCAGAAAGAGGATATGGCTATTCATTAATTTAGTTAGTAACTGTGTTGGCAGGATATTAGAGACACTTGCGCGAGCCAAATAATCAATGTATTGATCCTCAGTGATGACAAAACCATCTGGTTTCGTTTCTGAATCAGTCCAGTCAACCGCACCATGAATTTTTAAAATCACGGACTGTCGCTTGAGCGAACAGTAGCGATATTCTCCTGGTTTTTCAATCACCTCTCCTCTGCCATCCTCTGAAGAACGATGTCTGAACTTGCCACAATAGTCACCAGTAGCGATGTAGGATACAATATCGTATGGCTGATTTTCTCTCTCGAAAGCATTTTCTAGGACATCATCATAATTAGTGGTCACGATAAGTTGATAGGGATGGGAAGAACATTGATTTTTTAGTTTTGTCGGCAGTTCGGCAAAAAATTCGTGTACAGGGTTTGGAGTGTATTCTCTATGAAAAAGAGAGCGCAACATATCATTAAGTTCACCAGAGCCACTATTGAGGGCGACACACTGTGACCAATATGAAAGATCTATTCCCACTGCCAGCCTTTGGTTACTGTACGGACAGGTCAAAATCGCTTTTTTAACAAAAAGTTCTGGTATGGCAATCTGTTCATCTGCGCTATCAGATGTATTTATATCCAGCAATGGACAGCAAACTTCTTCTCTTCCAAAGTAGGAGGGAATAGGACAGCTTCTTGCCAGATATGCAGCTAGTTCTCTACCGCTGGGTGGATAGCCGCCATTCTCAGGTTGCCAATTCTTCAGCTCTTTTGCCTCATTGTTCTGGCGACCGCACAAATTTATATTTCTTCCGAGAACAGGAACCAGCGTTCCTTCTTTTAGGTATTTAACTATGTCCTGATATTCGCCCTTATATAACTGGTTAATAGGCTCAGGAATTCGATGATCAGTTAGGACGGTTTGTTCTAAATATTTTTGTACTGATAAATACTCTTTTTCCAATTCAGCTATTATTTGTTTAATAGCTTCTTTATTATCTTTATTATCATAGAATATATCTTCTTGAATATGGTTTAAGAACTTAATTATATCTGTATTTTTTACTTAAAGTTTTCTTTCAAAATCTTCTATTAATAAAGCATAGAAGTTTTCAGTAAATTTATATAATGGCTGATTTATTGTAATCTTGTTTTTGTATTCATTTAAACCACTTATTACTAATATTGCATCGAAATGACCCGAATTTTTTCCTTCTAAATATTGGCATATACTTTTTTTGATTTCATTTTTAATTTCTTCGTCGGTGGTAAATCTCATCGATCAACATCCTTTTTTCAAAGTTAAAAGTGATTTCTTGTTAATAAATATAAATAAGTAAAAATAACACTAACTTATTGATTAAATAGCCGCTCTAAAGTCGTCAGTTCTTTCTCAGTTTCTTCATCTACCTTTGGTAAAGGTCGCTGCATAATGGCGTATAGCGATCGCGCTGGTACTTTTGCTGCTTGTAAGCCGAACTCTCGTAAAGATTCTTCAATTTTGAGGATCATGGGACGGCGATCGGCTTTGGCAACATCAGCACTGCGGTAAATTGCCGTTCTAATAGCAGGAATCAGGGTGTGTTTAACTACTTCATATTTACCCTCAGACGCAGCATCTTGGGCTTGATACACCAACTCTTTAATTCTAGTTAAGGATTCCCAATCTTGAGCCTTCCGCTTTTCTAGGCGGAACAACATATAGCTATAACCTTTAAGAGGTTGGCAATTTTGTCTCGATATTTTTGACATTCCAAGTTTGCCCAGATAGAGACTATCATCGATGACACAGAGTGCTTCGCGATCGAGCTGGTTTTCCTCTGCTAGAATTGCGGCGAAGTAACCTGCCCGTAGTGTATTCCCACCTCTTCCACCCGCTCCAGAAAAGGTTTGATGATAACCCAGTTCTAAACGGCGATCGCCAATATCGAGTAAATCTTCAATTCCCCGATATACTGGGTCTGCCAGATTGACTACAGTTGAGAGTTCTGGTACGGGTAACAAGTCTGAGAACCGTTCCATCGTGGTAATAAATTTGCCAATGGGGTCGCTCGCAGCCATACTAAACAAGCCAGCATACAATTCGATCGAGCCTTGATTAAAAGGAAATAGGGGTGTTAAAGAATAATTGTATTGAATAACTCTGTCTAGATTAGTTACTCCTAAATCCTGTAAGTAGCTAGGACCAGCTAGGTAAGGAATAGTCACGGTTTGACCGCCGTAATTGAAACGAGTAGCAGCATGAACCACAGGATATCGGTGCTTAAACCAGTCCACATCTTTAGCTAGTCGCATCTCCACTAACCAGATACGACAATAGGCTTCACCTGCTTGAATCGCTGTAGAATCGTAGTCTTTTACGTCAACTCGATGTTCTGGCAAGAAAAGATTTTGATATCTTTTCGCTCCTCGACTGCATATCTCTAGAAATTTCTGCCAAGAATTCATAGTCTTGCTCCTCGATTACATCAAGTCCTAAAGGGTAAAATTTGCTCCCAAAAAGCATGAAGCGGAATTCCTTCCATTATTACTCTGTCAATATCGATATGAAACAACGCTTGCAGCTTAAAATTCAAGGTGTGGTTCAAGGTGTAGGTTTTCGTCCCTTTATTTATCGATTGGCAACAGAGCTAGAATTAACTTATTGAAGACTTACCCTACGATCGCCCGAAGACAACGATGAAAGAGTTTGAGATGTGCGCTCGATGTTGGGCAGAGTATCAAAATCCCCTCGATCGTCGTTTCCATGCCCAACCTAATGCTTGTCCGAACTGTGGACCCCATCTAGAACTTTGGGATCGAGAAGGGAAAATTCTATCATCTCATCATGATGCTTTATTAGCAACGGCTGAAGCGATTCGACAGGGAAAAATTCTTGCTATCAAAGGATTGGGTGGTTTTCATTTAGTAGTCGATGCTAGAAATGAAGTAGCAGTGCAAAAATTACGCGCTCGTAAAAAACGACCCGATAAACCCTTTGCGTTGATGTATACTGACCTCGAACTAATTAAAGCTCACTGTCATGTATCTACTTTAGAAGAAAAGTTACTTCTCTCTCCCGAAGCCCCAATAGTTCTTTTAAAAAGACGAACTCAGCCTTCAGCCCTCATCCTCTATCCCTCCGCAAAGGTTGCTCCCAACAATCCCTATCTAGGTATTATGCTGCCTTATACTCCTTTACATCACCTCTTACTAAAGGAGTTAGGCTTTCCTGTAGTTGCTACCAGTGGTAATTTAACCGACGAACCAATTTGTTTTGATAACCAAGAGGCATTATCAAGACTCAATAACATCGCAGATTTATTTTTAGTTCATAATCGCCCTATTGTTCGTCCTGTAGATGATTCTATCGTGCGAGTTATAGGAGGACGAGAACAGATTCTCAGACGCGCTCGCGGTTATGCACCTTTACCTATTAAAATTTCAGGTTTTAGTCAAGAAGAACAAAAATCAAGTTTTCTACTAGCTGTAGGAGGACAGTTAAAAAATGCGATCGCTTTTTTACAAGACGATCGAATTTTTATTAGTCAATATGTTGGCGATTTAGAAACATTAGCTACCTTCGAGCGATTTCAACAAACCATTACCGACTTTCAACAACTCTATGAATTAAAACCCGTTCGAGTTGCTGGCGATTTACATCCTCATTATCTCTCTACACAATTTGCCCGACAGTTAAATCTTCCTTTGACTCCCGTACAGCATCACTATGCTCATGTTCTCTCCTGTATGACAGACAATCAATTGCATTGGAATGAACCAGCTTTAGGTGTCGCCTGGGATGGTACTGGTTATGGACTAGATGACACGATCTGGGGTGGAGAATTTTTAGCTATTACCGATACAGGTTTTGAACGAGTTGCTTCCTTACAAACATTTCGACTACCTGGAGGCGAACGAGCAATTAAAGAGCCGAAAAGAATCGCACTTGCTTTACTGTATGAGGTTTTTGGAGAGCGATTATTTGCCGAGCTTAAAAGTTTTGTCTATTTGCCCTGTATCAAAGCATTTAGTCCCAGAGAATTAAATATATTACGAACAATGTTAAACAACAACATTAACACCCCGAGCGCTTCTAGTGTGGGACGTTTATTTGATGGGATTGCGTCGATTTTAGGCATAAGACAGCAAATTAGCTATGAAGGACAAGCAGCAATAGAGTTAGAATTGGCGATCGCCGATTTAAAGACAAACGCTGTATATAACTTTGAATTAATTCAGTTTCCCGATCGAACTATACCGCTCGTTATCGATTGGAAAAGAATAATTAAAGAAATTCTGACAGATATTATTAACAATTTATCGCCCGCAGTAATATCAGCCAAATTTCACAATACTTTAGTGGCAATAATAATTGCGATCGCTAAAAATATTGGCAGAAAACATATTGTCCTTACAGACGGTTGTTGGCAAAATAAATATTTAACCGAGAAAACAATCGCTCTTTTAAGACAAGAAAATTTTATTCCCTATTGGCATCATCGGGTACCTTGTAATGATAGCGGTATTGCTCTAGGTCAGATCGTAGCGACACTAAGAACAAAAACCAACAACTAATCAAATTCTTCACAAGTTTCTCAAGCTTATTCCTTATTTTAAAATTGAAAGCTAATTACCAAACTGAGGTATAAGATGGTTGCTACAGTCGATTATTCTATTGAAGAAATCAAAGATGAAGCTCGCCATTTAGTCGAACAAGGAACGATCGATCGCCAACAGCTAATTTACACTCTCTGTGAATTTATTCCCCCACGGGAATGGATTTGTGTAGAATGCGAATTGGAAAGAAATAACTATCTTTTACGCGATCGGATCTGCGATCTACTCCCAAAAGAAGAATGGGAAGAAGATTAATAAGGAGTTACGAATGTGTCTAGCAGTTCCAGGAGAAATAATTGCTATTCTGGATGGAGAACCAAATTCGCTATGGAGAATGGGTCGAGTTAGCTTTGGAGGAATTATTAAAGAAGTCAGTTTGGCTTACGTTCCCGAAGCTCAAATCGGCGATTATGTCATCGTTCACGTTGGTTTTGCTTTGAGCATTATCTCTCCCGATGAAGCAGAAAAAACTCTCAATTATTTAGGGTTTGCTGAACAACTTTAATTGGGAGATATAACCTCTGAAATAGCTATCAGCTATTAGCTATTAGCTATTAGCTAATGATCGAGTTGAATCTGTGTGGTCTACCCAACAGCAAAAGCGCAGTAAATGACCGATTCTAAGATTTCTGATATAAACCGACCAACTCCGCCTGCTCGAGAATATGTCCTACCATAGCTTTTTCTAGCTCCGATTTGGTTGCCCCTTCTGGCAAATCCAGTTCTCTATCTAGGGCATAGAGCTTAAAAAAGTAGCGGTGTGTTCCCTTTGGTGGACATGGCCCACCGTAGTCGTTGCGACCCCAGCTATTTTTACCCTGCGTACCAGGAGCAGAATTTTCTTTAATTTCTCCTGTCGGTTTGATGTTCCAAATAAGCCAGTGATTCCAAGTTCTCATCGGTGCATCAGGGTCATCATTGATTAGAGCCAAGGATTTAGTACCTTCAGGGATATTGCTGAGGGTCAAAGGAGGGCTGATATCCTCCCCCTGGCAGGTATATTTTGGCGGGATCGTTGCTTGGTGAGCGAATGCAGGACTGGCGAGCTTCATCATTATCTCCTCGGCATTGACTAATGGGTTGACAAGTAACAAGGCTGTCGCGAGCACCAATGCTTTTAAGAAAAAATTGCTGCTCATTAATAGTTCTCCTCGTTGGGAAAGAGAATCTGGTGAGGCTTTCTGGACAGAAGATGCTGATTTGATTTTCCCTCAACCTCTGCCCTATTAGTTAAATCCCTTATACCCTCTGGATTATTTCGGCTTCACAAGGAATCCATTCGGTATAAACATCTTCGATAAATCCTTCGATTGCTACTTCTTCCAGTAATTCAACTTTGAGAGTCGTCACATAAGCTTCCCCGACAATCTGGTAGCCGTACCCGAAGACTTTCCCCTTTTTCTTAGTTTTTTTGTGACGAACATAACTGTCAATCTCAATCATCATTCAACACTCCCAGTTGGATTTTAGCCTGACTGGCTTGAATCAAAATTCAGAGCCGATTCTATTCTGTTGTCTTAGTTATAAACAAATAACTTGAGGAATCTGTGAAGAAAAGACTGGGCTTGTCCTTTTTTTCTGGAGGCGATCTTTAGATCGCCTCTAGAAAGATTAACGATTGTCTATTTGCCTGGCTGCTAAATATTGATACATAGCATAGCGGGTGTTTACATCCTCTTGTGCTTGTTGCATCAGTTTTTTCGCAGCTTCGGGTTGAGAGTGCATTAACATCCGAAAACGATTTTCTGCATACATAGATTGCTCTACAGATTTTTTGGGAACGCGACTATCGAGTAATAACGGGTTTTCACCTTTTTGCGTCCTTCTCGGATCGTAGCGGTAGAGTAACCAACGCCCCGAATCAACTTAGAGGGTTTGGCGTACGCTATTTTCTCTTGGCGATCGCGTTTTGGTCAAAAAATTGGACAAGCGCGATCGCCAAATCCAAGTTCTCCCTTTTTGGCGATCGCGCTTGGCGTAATTACCGCCAATTGGCGATCGCCAAAACCGCTGATTTAGTAACACTTAAAAAACTACATCTGTGTGGCTGATGGATGTGGGTTAATAG
This sequence comes from Xenococcaceae cyanobacterium MO_188.B32, assembly GCA_030065635.1. GTDB lineage: Bacteria > Cyanobacteriota > Cyanobacteriia > Cyanobacteriales > Xenococcaceae > JASJDJ01. The sequence continues at coordinate 20,500 of JASJDJ010000028.1, read as the reverse complement.
CATCTATAGCTTCTTCTTGGGACAACACTCCTGATAAAGCAAAAAAGCATACCTGCATTACCGTGTTAATTCTACCCCCCATTCCTGCTTCGCGAGCGACTTTGTAAGCATTAATGGCGTAGAACTTCAATTGCTTATCGCTAATTTGCTGTTGTATCTGCTGCGGTAATTGCTCCCAAAGTTCATCCTGACTGTAAGGACTATTGAGTAAGAAAGTTCCTCCAGATTCGATCGCATCGAGAACGGGTAATTTTTCCAGAAAATTCCACTGGTGACAGCCCACAAAGCTAGCTTTATTAATTAATTGACATACTCCCGTCGGCTGTGCTGTCGGGATTCTAACACCTCACGATGCTAGTTTTCTGCTTCGTCCCGTGCCAACTAGAGTATCGTGACCGATACTCCCCGTCGCATCCAGTTTGCAGACATTTTCTGAGACGACCTGCCCGACCGCCTTTAATTCTCTATTTCTAATCACTTGGGACGCTGCTACATCTCTTGTCGTGCTATATCCACACTCACCACATTGATGAAAGCGAACATCTAAAATTTTCTTTCCAGTATGTGAGCCACAGTTAGGACAAGTCTGGCTCGTCCCATCCTTATTTACCTTGGCAAAATATACACCTCGACGGAAACATACCCACTCTAGAATATTCACAAACTGACCAAAACCAGCATCGGCTGATGACTTTGAGAGCATTCCTCTTTGCCATGAAACAAACTACCTGGTTCTTTAGTGCGATCGAGAACGGCTATACTTTTAACAGTGTCGGGTAAGGCAGCTATAAACCTTGGGATATCGAAAGGACGATATAACCTTACTTTGATAACACCTACTTTTTCTTCCTGTTGGTTGAGATAATCTACTGTTTCTCGTACGGCTTCGCATCCCGAACCCATCAAGACGATTACTCTTTCAGCTTCTCGATCGCCATAATATTCAAATAACCGATACTGTCTTCCTGTCAGTCGAGCAAACTCATCCATTACCTGTTGAGTAATTCCCGAACAGGATCGATAATAAGGATTTACTGTTTCCCTAGCTTGGAAGAAAATATCGGGATTTTGTGCTGTCCCCCTAATAACTGGGCGTTCTGGGGTTAAAGCACGCTGGCGATGGGCAATGATATCATCTTCTGATATAAGCGGTCGCGCAGCGCCTCGCAAAAAGCGAGACCGCATTACCTCTTCATTCAACAGTTCGAGCTTTTGAATTTCGTGAGAAGTGCGAAAACCATCAAAGAAATGTAAAAAGGGAATACGCGATCGCAAAGTTGCAGCAGTGGCAATTAAAGCCAGATCTTGGGCTTGCTGTACCGATGCCGAACACAGCAGGGCAAAACCTGTAGCGCGATTCTCTTGTAGTTAGAACAGTCCTGTAGAGTCTCTGTTCATGTTCACTTTGAAGTTAAGTCAAAAGTTTGAGGATGTTGTGAAGCAAGAACTCGTCCAGCATTGGGAATAAATATCATTTCGACTTTCACTATTATTTGCAGCTTTCCCGCCTGTATTTAAACTGCGTCCAGTTTTAAACCCATATTTTTTGAGACAACTAGATATATTCTGACTTCTGTACAGACATGACTTGGTAAGTCTTTCCTAAAATTCCGAACTTCTATTTTCCAGACAGGTTTGATCTGTTCTAATCTCAAAAATTTCCCCTGGTATTTTCTCTAAGCAATTTTGGCTATTGCTTGCTTTTCCAGATAATCTTGAGCAATACTCCAAGCACTATTAATAAACTTCATAGTTTCATCCGAGCCACCACAATCTGCATGATATCTCTGACAAACTTTTAAGTAAAATGGACGACCAAATGCGATAAAAGCAGTAGCATAATAACTAATACTTTTTTGTCCAATTTTTTTACCTTGATAAAGACTATATTCTTTACTATACTGCCCTACTATTTCTGTTTGTATTTGTTGATATCTTGGCAATTTATTAGCAAGATTTTCTTTTCTTAATTCGTCAAAAGTAGTAGGCGCGATCGCTGCTGTTAAAGCATTATGTAATAATGGGTCTACACCACAATCTATTTCTAAGTCCTTAACTTGTTCTGAGACAATAAAAATTCTGCGTAAAATATCCAATTGACGAGAGTATTTTTGGATTTTTTGAGTCAATTCTTGCTGTTTTTGTGCGAGATTAGTTAATGCTGTTTGTTCTTCCCCTAAAACAGATGATGATTCATTTATTTGATTGAGTAGACGCTGTTTTTCTTGCCGATAACTTTCTCTCTGCTCGCACAGCTTTTCTAGTTGTGATTGTGTTGTCTCAAAAAAATTCTTAAAAAAGGACATTGTTTTTATGACTTAGAATAAACCATTTGAAGCTAATCCTACCAAATATTAAGAAATGAATAAACACATTAATGTAAAATTTTAAACAATATTTAGAGATAATACGTATTATTTTAAAATTTTGTAAGTCAATTATTATACTTTGACTTGCAAAAAATATACTTATTCACGATTAAACCAAACTTGTTGCTGGGGTGGCGGTATAATAATACCTACGCGATCGAAGGTAACTTTAAGCCGACGACGAAACTCTCTTCCTACGTCCCACTGCTTGAGAGGCTCGGTTTTAATCCAAACTCTTACCACTGCACCGCGATCGCTAAAATTATCTATACCTAATACTTGAGGAGATTCCAGAATTTTATCTCGCCAGTCAGCATCTTTACTCATCTCTTCTGCTACTTGATGAATTAATTGTAATGCTTTATCTATATCTGCTTGATAGGGAATCGGTATACTTAAGTCTGCTCGTGACCATTGACTAGAAAGATTAGCTACTATTCTTACTTCACTGTTGGGGATGGTAATCAATCTTCCTCCTGCATCCCTTAATTGAGTAATACGAAGATTGATATTCTCCACTAATCCATCTACATCACCTACTTTAATAATATCCCCTACCGCATACTGGTCTTCCAAAATAATAAAAAAGCCGTTGATAGTATCTTTAATTAAATTTTGTGAAGCGAAAGATATGGCTAATCCCAATATACCTGCACCGGCGAGTAAAGGAGTAACATCAATTCCACTCAGAGAAAGAGCAACTAAAACTCCAATACTAATCCAAACAATTGTGACTATTCCTCTAGCAATTCTAGCAATGGTTGCTACCCGCAGTTCTCTCCGTTGATTTATTCGACGATTGAGAAGATTAGTACGAAGAAATGCCGAACTAGATTTAGCAATAAAAGCATAGGTAAGACGAACCAAAAGATAGGTGATTAAACCTACAATTATTATTCTTATCGGTATACGGATTGCAGCAATAATTAGAAATTGGAAAATCCTAGTATAAGGAAATAAACCAAGAATAAATAAGATTCCTCCTAGCCAAATTACAACTTGAACCCATTGAAGCAAGCGATATTGAACTTCTTTAATATTCCATTGTTGTCTTTGACTTAATTGATTAGATATCGGTAGTAAATCAGAGTCTATAGATGGATCTAATTCTTGTTTTTGTTGGTGGGAACGAGCTAGCAAACGTAGAATATATAAAGTGCTTAATAACATTGAAGTAATAATAACTATTGCTATTATTCCTTGCCGAATCAAAAAAGGTTTTTGTCTTTCTTGTTTTGCTCTTTGTAAACCATCCTCTAATTTATTTACTAACTGTTCTGCTCTAGTTTGAATATTTACTTTATATAATCTTGCATCATCATTAGTAACATTAAATAGCCGTTCTTCATTAGCATCTTCAGTTTGTTGTTTGTCTGTTATTTTGATGTAAATTACTCCTTCTTTTGTATGTCTAATATTTAAGTTAGGGTCTTCTTTTTGAAGATATAAATCTTTTATTTCATTGAGCCTAGTTTGAATTTCCCTGATTCTAGGAGATAGCTCTAATTCTGTAGCAGCTAGTTTAAACAAGCAACGACCATCCAGACGAATACAAGCAGAATCGAGAGAATTATCTTGGATTTGCCGTAACATTCTCGAATAAACTAAAATATATTGAATAAAAGGATACTGAGCTTTTACTGGTGCAATAGTTACAGTAAAGAAGAAGATTATTACACTGATGACAACAGTAAGCGATCGCTTTTTGAACATCTGGCTTTTAGCCATATACCAAGTAATTTCAAATTTTAATAGTTTTAGGTAAACAGATAAATTATATAATACTATTTTTGCTTTTGGTTTAGATTATTTTAATTCTTCTCATTATTTTGTTTATTAACAATCTAAGAGATTAAAATTATAATATTTGTATAATAATAAAAGAATCAAAGTGCAATCTGTAATTCAATATAGTTTATTCGCTAATAATTTAAATCTCCCTGTTTACGATCGAAGCAAATATTTGCTAGGCAATAATTTGCGTTTTATCGATTTATTTGCTGGTATCGGTGGCATGAGAATTGCTTGGAAAAAAGTAGGAGCAAAATGTGTTTTCTCTTCTGAATGGGATAAATATGCTTGTAAAACTTATCAAGCTCATACCAATTCTCATTAATAGCAAGATAGAACTCAATCACGATCGAGGAAAAACTCTACAAATAATTTTATAATTTTTTAATAATTCAAACATAGATCTTCATAATTTAAGACAATGTCTTAATCTATAACCTATCTTGCTAAGGATATTCTGAACTAATCAGCAAGGATACTGAAAATTTAGTTACAATCTCAGGGCGATATTGTTTATTAACAAACAAGTTATGACTGCTACTATTACTCAATCTAACTACGAAGTAAAAGACCTTGCCCTTGCGCCGAAAGGCAAGCAAAGAATAGAATGGGCAGCAAGAGAAATGCCCGTGATCGAGCAGATTAGAGAACGTTTTGCTAAAGAGAAACCCCTAGCAGGTATTCGTCTAGTAGCTTGTTGTCACGTCACTACAGAAACTGCTAATTTAGCAATTACTCTCAAAGCTGGTGGTGTTGATGCAATTTTGATTGCTAGTAATCCTCTTTCCACCCAAGACGATGTGGCAGCCTGTTTGGTTGCCGATTATGGTATTCCTGTCTACGCTATCAAAGGTGAAGATAACGAAACCTATCATCGTCACGTTCAAATAGCTCTAGACCACAAACCTAATATCATTATTGATGATGGTAGTGATGTGGTAGCTACTCTAGTAAAAGAAAGACAGCATCAACTAAGCGATATTATTGGAACTACAGAAGAAACCACTACAGGTATCGTTCGCCTAGAAGCAATGTTCAAAGATGGCGTTCTCAGCTTCCCCGCGATGAACGTTAACGATGCAGAAACTAAACATTTCTTTGATAATCGTTACGGTACAGGACAATCTACTTTAGATGGCATTATCCGTGCTACTAATGTGCTTTTAGCTGGTAAAACTATAGTAGTAGCTGGTTATGGCTGGTGCGGTAAAGGTGTTGCCATGCGAGCAAAAGGACTCGGTGCTAACATAATCGTAACCGAAATTAATCCTGTCAGAGCGATCGAAGCAGCGATGGATGGCTTCCGCGTTATGCCCATGATAGAGGCTGCACCCTACGGAGATTTATTTGTTACCGTTACTGGTAATAAGCACGTAATTCGCCCAGAACATTTTGCAGCGATGAAAGATGGGGCGATGGTATGTAATTCTGGTCACTTCGATATTGAAATTGACTTAAAATCTCTAGGGGCAAAAGCAACTGAAGTAAAAGAAGTACGTAACTTTACCCAAGAATACAAATTACCCGATGGTAAATCTATTGTTGTCTTAGGAGAAGGAAGACTAGTTAACCTAGCTGCTGCCGAAGGACATCCTAGCGCAGTCATGGATATGAGTTTTGCTAACCAAGCCTTAGCTTGCGAATACTTAGTCAAAAATAAAGGCAAATTAGAACCAGGTTTACACTCTATTCCGCAAGAAGTCGATCGAGAAATTGCAGCTCTCAAGTTAGCAGCAATGGGAATTAAGATTGATACTCTTACTGCCGAACAAGAAGAATATATCAGCTCTTGGACTGTAGGGACTTAATAATATGAGTTCGGAATTCCAAATTCCAAATTCCGAATTCAACAGTTTGCCGATGTAGGTGCAATTTTATAGTTTTTAGCTAACAGTTTTTATGAGAGGTGGGTGAAAATCCCACCCTTTTTTTGTTGATTCATGATATATGTAAGATTTTATAAATTATTTTCTAAACTAGATGGCTAAACTTTCCGTTGAACTGAACCGTTATTTTTTTGAAGAAGAAAGAAAACCAGAAGTAACTCTTGCGGAAATTTTGTCTTTGGCAGGAGAAAGAATATTTGGGTTTTTATTTGTAATTTTATCTCTGCCTTCAGCTTTGCCTATTCCTGCCCCTGGTTATTCCGTTCCTTTTGGTATTTTGATGCTGCTGTTAGCACTCCAGCTTATTTTTGGTCGTCAACGTCCTTGGGTGCCAGAAAAAATGCAAAATAGTTCCATTTCGTTGGATAAAGTTCAGGGAGTACTAAAAGCAGGACTTCCTTGGTTGCAAAGAATCGAAAATATTACTAAACCACGATTAGCTTATATTTGTACCAGCTTACCAGGTAGAGTAATTCTTGGCAGTGCGATCGCGCTGATGTCTATCTCGATGATGATACCTGTTCCTCTAACGAATACTATCCCTGCTGCGGGAATTTTTATCACAGCTTTTGGCTTACTAGAAGATGATGGTTTAATCTGTATCGGTGGCTTATTTGTCTGTTCGGTAGGGGCAACTGTCAGTATTTCTGTTTTGGCTTTTGGTGTTACTGCTGTTCGTGCCACTATCGATCTTATTAAAGATTGGGTAGGTAGTCTAATTTCTTAAAGTATTAGATTTAGAGATTAGCTGGCTCAATAGTGGTTAGTCTCTGCTACTCACTACTTGTCTAGAGCATCAAACACTAGATTATTCCAGATAACTATGACACTCCAGTATAGATATAGTGCTGTCTCTAATCCGCAAGAAATTCAGCAGCTTGGAGAAATTACACGCCAGTGCTTTGGTAGTTCCCCTTCTGACTGGGAACGTTATGTCAATCGTCTTGGTGCTGAAAATTTCCGTATTCTTCATCAAGGAGATAAAATAATTGCGGGTTTGGCAATTTATTTTATGGGACAATGGTTTGGCGGTCAAATCGTTCCCATGGCAGGAATTGCTGCCGTTGGGGTAACACCAGAAGCCCGTGGTAGGGGCGTAGCCCGCGAACTTTTAACTCGTACAATTCAAGAACTTTATAGCTTAAACATACCTATTTCTGCTCTATATCCTGCTACTCAAGTACTCTATCGCCAAGTGGGATACGAGCAAGGCGGAAGCTATTGTACATGGGAATTACCCACTGCCAATATTCAAATAAAAGAGCGTCATTTACCTATGTATCGGGTTAGTGTGAGTGACTCTGGCATTTTTGAGCAGATATACGATCGACAAGCTAGAGTAAATAACGGTAATTTAGCTCGAAATTCTGCTATTTGGTCGAGAATACTCGAACCGCACCCAGAAGAAGACATTTATGCCTATCTAATTGGTTCAGAAAACACACCTGGAGGCTACCTAATTTTTACCCAAAAGGAAGAAGCGATCGAAATAAAAGACTGGGCGTTATTAAATGTCTCGGCTGCCCGAAGGTTATGGACATTTTTAGCCGATCATCGCTCTATAATCGAAAAAGTGACTTGGCAAGGTTCAGTTTTTAATCCTTTTACCCTACTTTTGCCCGAACAAACAGGCAAAATTGTTAAGCAGATGAATTGGATGCTACGCATAATTAATGTGCCATTGGCTTTATCAAAGCGTGGTTATCCAACCACATTAGCAGCTGAATTACATTTAGATGTCCGAGATGATTTGATAACTGCCAACAATGGGAAATTCTGTCTAAAAGTTTCTCAGGGAAAAGGAGAAGTAAGTCAAGGCGGAAAAGGTGATTTTAAAATAGATATTCGCAGCCTAGCATCTCTGTATACGGGTTTCTTGAGTCCACAACAGCAGCAACGTTTAGGCTATCTACAATCAACCCCAGAAGCTTTGGAGACAGCAACCCTAATCTTTGCTGGCGATCGCCCTTGGATGGCAGATTTTTTCTAAATAACAAATTGGTTTACCGGATTAAAGACAGAAAAAATTTATTTTGCAAGCTTTTAGAGATTTTCAGGGTAGTTCTGGGAACTATAGACAGAGGAGCAGTGGATACAAATAGAGAGATTATTTGGTTATTTCCGCTTTTACTTTGATTGATATCATGAACAATACTCTTACAAATCCCCTGTTAATCATAGATGATAAATTAAAGCAAGCCTGGTCTGGTTGTATCGAATTTACCGAACCAAAAGATAATTCTGTTGGTTGGCTAATTTATTGTTCGGCAGGAAAGGTACAGTATGCTACCAGTAAGATTGGTCAACAAGAGCGGTTTCAATATTTGTGGAAACTTTTTCAAATAGATTTAGAATGCCCAAAACTAAAGGCTACAAATTTAGAATATGAGCAATTACGTAACTGGGGATCGGCTATCAACTTAGTTGATTCAAATTGGCAAGAATTACTTTTAAAATTTACTAAAGAAGCCATCACTCAAGTCTTGAGTTTAGAGCAAGCTTCTGTAAAATTAGTCGAAAATAGCTGTTTAAATGAAACTATTGTAGACTTTTCTTGGGATGATTTAAAAATTTCTCAACTCAAACAAGAAGCCAAAGTTTGGACTAAAATAAGAACTTATCTTAATTCTCCTTTTAGTCGTTTTCACCTCAAGCAGGATAATACTCTTAAGTTTTATAAATTCTGGAAAAAACTATACATTAATCCAGATATATTTGATGTGGCTAATTCTAAAAAAATATCTTTTTTTGTCGATCTATTTGCCAAAAAAAATAGTTTTTACTATATAGCTTCTCAAATTAATATACCTCCTCTAAAATTAATAGAATATTTAAAACCTTGCATCGAAGAGCATATTTTTGATATATTACCGTGGCAAAACTTAGAAGCAGAGATATCGCCCAAAGTTACTGCCGTTCAAAAAACAACTTTTCCAAGGATCGATACCTATTCTCCTCAAGTATCAAAACCAACATTTAATAGCGATCGAGCTTCGCAACTTCCTGTAATTGCCTGTATTGACGACAGTAAGACAGTACAACGCAAAGTGAAATTAACTTTAGAAGCAATTGGTTATCAAGTTATTGATATTCTCGATCCTGCTTTGGCTTTAAAAAAATTATCTCGTCAAAATCCAGTCTTAATTTTGATGGATATAAATATGCCCACTATGAATGGTTATGATTTGTGTAGGATGTTACGTCGTTCTCAAAAATTTCAAGAAGTTCCTATAGTCATGCTGACAGGAAGAGATGGAATTATCGATCGCATGAGAGCTAAATTTGTTGGTTCTACTGAATACTTAACTAAACCTTTTGAACCTAATAAGTTGATCGAGTTGGTTAAAAAGTTAGCGGTATAGAATAACTATATGAAGAGGAATTTACGCAGATTCAGAGCATGGAAACTAAAACACAAGCAGCGAGCGAGCGCTTTGACATTTTTGCTCGTTTGCAACAATCTGCCGATCTGGCTACCCTAGTTACAGATAAAAAACTTATTTCTTATATTCCCTTCACTGATTTTAAAGACGAATTCCGTTCTCAATTACCAAATCTAGGTTGGAGTACAATTACCACTGTTGACAAAAACCTAGCTTTTGCTGCGCAACAGCAATTACTTATTACCTTTGCTCTGGGTACGCTGGTAGCTGCTGGCGCAGTAGCAGCACTTGCAGTTCTTATTGGCAACAGAGCTACTGAGCCGATTTTAAAAGCTGCTAGTGCAGTAAAACAATTAGGTAAAGGAGAATTAGATACTCGTATTCCAGTCCAGGGAGAAGACGAATTAGCGGACTTGAGTTCTAACATTAACTTGATGGCAGAACAAATTCAAGACTTGATTAATATCCAAGAAACAGAAACTAAACAACAACGGCAAGAAAAAGAACGCCTCCAACAAGGGGTGATGAACTTACTACTAGATGTAGAAGGGGCACAAAAAGGAGATTTGACCGTTAAAGCACAGATGAGCGAAGGGGCAATAGGCTCGATCGCTGATGCTTTTAACGCTACTATTGGTAAGTTAAGGTCTTTGCTCGAACAAGTTCAAACAGTCTCTAACGAAGTAGGCGAACTATCTCTAACAGGGGAAACTTCGGTGCGTCAGCTTTCTGAAGCTGCTGCAGGGCAAGCAGAAGAAATCGATATGGCTCTATCTAATATCGCGGAAATCAATGAATCAGTTCAAAATGTAGCGTTTTATGCTCAAGAAGCAGCTGAAATAGCTCACCAAGGTTTAATTCAAGCCAAAGAAGGGGATGCTGCTATGGATTCCACCGTTAATAGTATTGAAAAAATTAGGACTACGGTTGCTGGTACTTCTAAACAAGTAAAACAACTAGCCGAATCTTCCCAAGAAATCGCCCAAATCGTCGATATTATTTCCGGTATATCTGAAAAAACGAACTTGTTAGCATTTAACGCTTCTGTTGAGGCAGCCCGTGCAGGAGAACATGGCGACGGTTTCCGCATTGTAGCAGAAGAAGTTCGTCGCCTGGCAGATCGAATCACCGATTCCACCAAAGATATTCAACAACTAGTATCCGCAATTCAACAGGATACAACTGCTGTATTGCAAGGAATGGAAACTAGTACGGCAGAGGTTGTCACTGGTAGTGAATTAGTTCGTAAAACCAAACAAAATTTACAGAACTTGGCGAACACAAGTGAAAAAATAGATATGTATCTCCAGTCTATTTCCACCAGTACCATCGACCAAACTAATACTGCTCGTCAAGTCAACGACCAAATCACAGGGATTGCGACTATCGCTAGAAATAACTCGAATGAAGCCCAAAACGTGGTTAAATCTCTGCGTACTCTGGTAGAAGAATCGGAAACGCTTCAAGAGTCATTATCTCAATTTAAGTTACAGGCTTAGTTTAATAAAAGTTGTTAGTTGTTAGTTGTTAGTTGTTAGTTGTTAAAAAAACTCCGAACTAATAACTCTCATTCCCTATTCCCTATTTAAAAATGAGTTCTCAGTTAGATCCTTCGATTCTCGCTTCTATTACTGAAGAAGCACGTCAGTGTTTTTTAGACGAAGATGCCCCAGAATATCTACAAATGTTAGAAGAGGGCATTAAACAAGGCGATCGCGCTGCCGATTTTACCTCTCTCTTGCGGGCTGCTCACTCCCTTAAAGGTGGTGCAGGGTTGGCATCTTTAGACAGTTTACAAGAACTAGCCCATAAACTAGAAGATGTCTTAGTCGCAATTCAACAAGGACAAATTGAGGAAGTTGATTTTGGCTGGAGTTTAGTAGAACAAAGTGTTAATGAAGTAGCTTTTATTTTAAGTCAGGCACGGACTGTCGATGATGTAACTGCTAATCCAGATTTGCTGGCAGCTTTAGCAGCTTTAGTTGGCTCTTCTTCTTTAGCTGAAACCGATACAACCACTGAAAGCCAAGACCATAGTTTAGTTAATAATACTTTAACCGATGATTTAGAAACTGCTTTTACCGCGATCGAAGAATTATCTGTAGATACTCCTATTCATGTAATCGAAAAATTCTTAGCTAATTTTACCGATGAATGTATTTTTCTGGGAGAAACCTTAAACTTGCCGTGGCTAGTAGAAGCTATTGCACCTATAGCACAAGCTTTAGAAGAATCTCCCCCTGAGGAAGTACTGCTGTTGGCACGAGAAATAATTGGTAATTTACGTTCTCAACGAGATTTATATTTAGATGATTCTTTAGAAAAGGAATCACCAACAAGCCAGGAAAGCAACACAAATAGTAACGATTTTCTCGCCAATACTTTAAACCAGGAGTTAGAAGAAAGTTTAGCAGCGATCGAAGAATTAACTGCCGATACTCCGCCAGAGTTAATCGAGCAATTGTTATCTAGTTTTATTGATGAAGGTTTATTTTTAGCAGAAACTCTAAGCTTACCTTGGTTAGGAGAAGCAATTGCACCGATAGGGGACGCTGTAGCCGAATTTGAGCCAGAATTTGCTTTACTAGCAGCGAAAGAAATAATCACAGAAATTCGTTCTCAACGCGATCGCTTTTTGCTCACAGGGGAAATTCCTGCCTCAGAATCTAACACTACTCTACAGCCAGAGCAAATTATCGAAAGTCCAGCCAGTAAAGAGGAAGATACCCAATCTATACCAACTCAACTAGCCAAAACTTCTTTATCTCAACTCAGAATTCCCTTACAAAAACTGGAAGGGATGACCAACAATATTGAAGAACTAATCCTAACTCAAGCACGGCTAACTCGTCAACAAAAGCTATTCAATCAAGCTAATCGACGTTTACGCTCACTAACTCGACAATTTGAACCAATTCGCGATCGAGTGCAGAATTTATACGACCAATTGGCGGTAGGTTCTACTAATCTATCTCCTCAATATTCTGTGGCGAGCAACGATCGAACATTACCAGATTTTGAGATAGCTGATAATGTGGCATTTGATTCTTTGGAACTAGACCGTTACACAGAACTCCATACCAGCTTACAATCTTTTCAGGAATTGATGCTTCTGGTACAAGAAACCCGTACAGATTTAGACTTAATCGAGCGTGAGTTAGCAGAAGACTTAGAACAAACCCACAAAAACTTAGAGACACTTTACACTAATGTTACTGAATCTCGTCTAGTTCCTTTTAGCCTTTTAGCTAAAAGATTCATCCCTCAAATTGTTAATCTCGATCGACGTTATGACAAGTCAGTCAACTTAGTCATTGAAGGAGAAAATACCCCCATCGACCAAGTATTACTAGAACAATTACAAACTCCTCTGACCCATTTACTTAATAATGCTTTCGATCATGGCATCGAATCTAAAGCAGAACGTCTCGCCAGTCAAAAATCCGCAACCGCAGAAATTATTCTTAAAGCTACTGTAGAGAGTAATCAGCTAGTAATTACTGTCCGAGATGATGGTTCGGGCATTAATATCGAAAAAGTTTATCAGAGGGCTGTAGAAAGAGGAATTTGTCCTCCAGATAAATCTATGAATGATTTTAGTCCTGAAGAAATTATTGATTGGATTTTTCAACCCGATTTTTCTACCGCAACTCAAGTAAGCGATCTATCTGGTCGAGGGATGGGATTAGATATTGTCCGCAATCAAATTCGTAAGTTACGAGGCAATCTGCAAGTTCAAACTCAACCGAGCCAGGGTACAACTTTCACTCTCAAGCTACCTCTCAATCTTAGCTTGATGTCACTCTTTTTAGTTCAACTCCAAAATCGCATTATTGCTATTCCTAACACTAGTGTAATCACCACATCACCTTATAGTGAACTAAGTTTCACTGATGAGCAAAAACTAGCTATCCATTGGCAACAAAAAACTATTCCTCTCGTCTCTCTAGCAAATTTATTACCCTGTCCTCGCAATCCCCTAGCATTAGATCGATCGAAAGTAGGAATAGTTATTAAGGCTGCTTTTGGTCCGATCGTGGTACTAATAGATGCTGTACTGCAAGAAGAGAGGTTAATTGTTAAACCTTTTGATGAGACTATCCCTGTTCCCCCTTACTTAGCTGGTTGTACTGTTTTAGGTACAGGGGAGGTAGTCCCAGTAATTCTACCCCAAGGCTTGGAAAAAGCTGCTGCTTCTACTCAATCTTATGACCGACAAACACCAACATCAGTAACTAATACTATACCTACAATTTTGGTAGCAGAAGATTCTGTTGCTACCAGACGTATGCTAGAAAAACTTTTAACCACAGTAGGTTATCAAGTAATTGTTTGTCGAGATGGACAAGAAGCTTTGGATAAACTTTCACAACATCAAGGAGTAATCGATTTAATTATTTCTGATGTGGAAATGCCTAAAGTCAATGGTTTTGAACTATTGCAAAAAGTAAGAGCTAATGATAAGCTTAAAAATACACCTGTAGTCATGGCAACTTCTCGGACGGGCGATCGCCATAGACAAAAAGCAATGAAATTAGGAGCAACCGATTATCTTGGTAAACCAATTCAACCTCAAGAACTGATAAGTATTTTAGAAAAGTTGGTTAGTAGTTAGTTGTTAGTAGTTAGTGGTTATGATGAGTACCTAAGTTGACATAATTTTGGTATGAAGATAAAAACCCTACAAATAGGTTTAGAGTGGTTTCCCGAACAAGGAGGAGGACTCGATCGCGTTTATCATGATTGCACTCGCCATTTACCTAAAGTAGGAGTAGATGTGAGAGGTTTAGTGGCAGGTTCACCCCAAGTGGCACGAGCTACTAGTGGACAAATTCAAGCTTTTGCACCAGCTAATTCCTCTTTGCTTAAACGCTGGTTAGAAGTCAGAAAAAATTTTAATTGGTTAATTAGCCAAGAAGAATACCAGCTTATAGTTTCTCATTTTGCTTTATATACCTTTCCGTTGCTCGATCGACTCAAGGATTTTCCTTTAGTTACTCATTTTCATGGCCCTTGGGCATTAGAGAGTGATGTAGAAGCAAAAAAAACTCTGGCTATTTGGTTAAAAAAAGAATTAGAAAAAATTTGTTATCGGCGTTCTTGTCAGTTTATTGTTCTCTCCCAAACTTTTCGCGATATTCTACACCAAGAATACCAAGTACCCCTAGAACAGATTAACATTGTGCCTGGAGCAGTAGAGAGCGAGCGCTTTAACCTTAATATTTCTGCTGATGAAGCTAGAACTAAATTAGGTTGGAGTAATGACCGCCCGATAATTTTTTGTGTGCGACGACTAGCAAAGCGTATGGGCTTAGAAAATTTAATTACTGCGATCGATAAAGTTCGCCGACAATACCCCGATATTTTGTTATATATTGCGGGAAAAGGTGCATTGGCATCAACCTTAGAGCAACAAATAGCAGAACTAGAACTTACTCAGCACGTCCATTTACTAGGATACATCGCCGATGACCAATTACCTTTAGCTTATCGTGCAGCTAACTTTTCTGTTGTACCTACTACCGCCTTTGAAGGTTTTGGCTTGATTGTAATTGAATCTTTAGCTGCTGGTACTCCAGTACTTGGTACTCCCATCGGTGGTATTCCCGAAATTTTACAGCCTTTCTGCCCAGATTTACTGTTTGAATCTGCTTCCGTAGAAAGTATTGCCCAAGGAATTAGTGAAATTTTAGCCAACCGGCGTAAATTACCCAGTCAAGAAGCCTGTCAAGCATACATTCAGGCAAACTATACCTGGTCGAAAATTGCTCGACAAATAAAATCTATCTATCTTAAAGCGATCGAATAATTCTAAGCTAATAAGCATCTAAACTTTTGAAACAATTGATAAGCAATTGTAACTCCGAACTTTGAACTCCGAATTCCGAACTCGGGTTGTTACAGAATTTAAAGTTATGTAGCCTTTTTCCTAAGGAGAATATGGGCATGAGGTAAACTAGCCCATAAATCCAAAATAAATAGATATCTAGGAGAACACGCGGTAAGGAGCCGATATTAAATGTCTCATAGCGTTAAAATTTACGATACTTGTATTGGATGCACTCAATGTGTACGGGCTTGTCCTCTTGACGTACTAGAAATGGTACCCTGGGACGGCTGTAAAGCTGGTCAAATAGCTTCCTCTCCTCGTACAGAGGATTGTGTAGGTTGTAAGAGATGCGAAACAGCTTGTCCTACCGATTTCTTGAGCATCCGTGTTTATCTAGGGGCAGAAACTACCCGTAGTATGGGTCTTGCCTACTAAACAAACACCTAAAACTCTAATAAAGTGTCGTTGTACTTATAAGCTAAGCTTTTATCGGTTTAGTTTTGAGTTAACGGCACTTTTTAGTTATCAGCGATCGGTTATCAGTTATTTACTGTATAAACTAGGATATAAATGAAGCGTAAGTTGATTTTTCAATTTTCTTATGTCCGATGACGGTGCATCCCGTAGCGGATCTCGAAGAGATCGCCCAAGCTTTTCTCAGAATAATTCTTGGTTGAGTTTAGAGGTCTATGTTAAGGTCGATCGACCTGAATTATTACAGGGTTTGGATCTGTGGTTACAGTTAAATTTGATTAGCGACGCTCAAGTTAAAAAGATATGTCGCCAAAATTTAAGTTGCGCTTTACCTGAAATAAAAGTAGTAGAAGCAACTCCAGCTATTGAGCCAAGTACAGTCAAAATACCAGACAAAGCTTTAGTTAACATTGCACAAAAACCCAATCTTGTTACTCAATTATGGCAGAACTTTTTAGATGAGTTGAGTATTCGCTGGTTACTATTTCTCGGTATATTTTTAGTTGTTATTTCTTCTGGGGTTCTAGCAGCAAGTCAGTGGGATAATTTTCCTAAATTTGGACAGTATTTTATTCTGTTAATCTATACTTTAGGGTTTTGGGGATTTGGTTTTTGGTCGAGTAAACAAGATAATTTAAAGTTAACTTCTCAGACTTTAAGAGCGATCGCGACTTTACTCGTACCGATTAATTTTTGGGCAATTAACCGATTTGGTTTGGGGTATAATATTCTCGAATGGATTGCTATTGCGATCGCTTTTATTACTTTAACTTCTGTTACTTATTTACAATTTAGAACTAAAGATAGAAGGAAAAGTAAATATTTTTTACCCTTTTTCTTGCTACTTAGCTATTTACATTTGATTTGGCACTTTGATGCGCTTCCGACTATAGCTATATATGGCGGAATTGTTATTATCAGTCTGATTCACTATTTTGGATTACTCCCTCAACGAAAATATCCAACAACAAAGTTACTATTTTTGTTGGCTGCTTGGTTATTATTATTACTACGAGAATTATTAATTCAGAAAATATCAATTCCTAACTATTTTTGCGCGATCGCTTTATTTGGCTGGCTGTTAGCGACAATTTATTTAACTATAGAAAGAAAAGCTAAGATTATTACTAGTGACGATCGTCAACAGAAAGAACAGCATCTTACTAATGCTTTTTTAAGTAAAATTTTTCAAACAATTAGCCTTATCATACTGACTGGTACTTGGCTATTATCTGTAATAGTAGGGACATTCCAATCGCCCTTATTTTTCTGGCAAACTATAGCAATAAGTGCCTTAGCTATTAATTTATTTAGTCAACGACTAACTCTTTATTGGCGTAAACGCGATCTAACTGCCATTTTTCTAATTGGCTTACAAACTCTCTATATCTCTAAAGAATTAATTCCTGCTAATTTACGGAGTGAGGCTTTAAATTTTGCAGTTACAGTTAGTAAAACCGAATATCTACCCGAGTCAGTTTTTAGCGTGACTCTTTTCCCTTATGTAATCTTGTTTGTTTTCATCGCAACTTGGTTATATCGCCGTCAAAAAAACCAACTGGCTTTACACGCAGAGTACCTAACCTTGCTTTTGGGTATAGCTTTAACCTATCTCAGTTTATCTAATCCTACCTGGCGATCGCTTAATTTATTATTTTCTACTCTTACTCTCGGCTATGTTGCTTGGCTCCGTCAACCGATTAGAATTTATCTAATTTATGCTACTCATCTACTGGGTTTAGTTACTATCACTAATGCGATCGATGTTATCTTTCCTAATTTGAGTCTGGCAGTCTGGGGTAGTATCTTAACAGTACTGGCAGCTATAGAATGGGGTATTTATCTCGATCGAGCAAAACAACCCAGTAAGGGCGGTTCGCCCTTCGGGTTCGACAGTTTGCTTATGTCGGGGAACCCGCCCACCGCAACTGTCTCACGAACTGCCCTTACAGAACCAGATGTCGGATTCCTTCTGAGACAAAGCTGTTGGTATTTTGGTTTTTTATTAGGGGCAATTAGTTATACCTGTTTTCTCGCTCAAATCATCATAACTCCTAACCCTGCTGCTTTTCGTTGGGGCTTAATTTGGCTGTTTATCCCTGGGATGTTAACTTTAACTGCTAAATATACTCGCAAGATACAACAGCGTCGGTTAGCAACTTTACTCAGTTGTACTGGTTTAATTACGGCTCAATTATTAGTTTTTGGGCAACTCGAAACCAGATTAATTAGTTTGGCAGTGGCAATAGGATTAATGTTAATCAATGCCTATCATCTAAGGCGCACGGTAGTAACAGTAATTCATGTCGGTTTTGGTTTGAGTCTTATTCCCAGTCTGCTTTATGGTTTTGTTACCGACTGGAATTGGTTAGTAGTTGGTGCAGTAACTATTCTCGGTTTAGATAAATTTCGTCAATATCTGCAAAAAGATTTAGATACCCCCCAAATTTCCTATTTCTCTCAACGTAATAACTACGGAATTTTGGGAGTGGGAGCAGAGCCAAAAAATTTAAAATTAATAGATAAATATATTAAAGCTGCGGATTATTGGGCTATATTTCTAATTTCAATTGTAATTACTTCATTAAGCTTGTTTTATTTTGATATTACTAGTTATCAAACTTATATTCAGTATCTACTGACGACAATTTTAGTTACTCTCGTAATTATTAGACGTTACCGACAACAACCAAGCAACCTAGTTTTGTATACCTTTGTTTGGCTCATTGAATTACTAGTAGCAGGATTAATTATATCTATTGGAGGTAATAGTTTAACTTTAGCCTTTGCCAATATCATTTTAGGAATATTATCTTTGGGGGTGGTGTACTGGCTGGCAACGAAATCTTTAACTTGGGGAAGATTAAACATAGCTTATATTCCTCTAGTTTATGCCGTTTTAGGAATAATCCCACGGATATCATACTTCAATGCCTATACGGGATTATTAACTTTAGGAGCAGCCATTATTCTAATTAATATCGATCTAGATGAGCCAAAGGCAAATTTAGTCACTAAGTATATTGCTTTTGCAGGAATATCTCTGGGTATATATGAATTAGTTATTTATCAGATGCAGCAATCATCAGGGGGTAGTATTGCCGATGGTTTAACTATCTTAGCTTTAGTTGCAGCAGCGATCGCGTTTATCTATCGTTTGGGTGCATGGTGGTATCGGCAACGCCAGCAAACGAGTATTTTTGCTCTTAGTTTACCCCAGATTATTTCGATCGCTCACATCCACTGGGCAATAAGTAGTATTCTGAAAGTTATTGCTGCAAGTATCGCGATCGAAACTGCTACACCACGTTTAGCTCCCATTAGTATTGCCACTAGTTTTTGTCTTGGTGCTTATGCTCTAATTCAAGGTAGAGATATTCCTTCCCCACAGAAAAAGTTTGATAAAGCTAACTCCGAACTCCGAACTACTAACTCCGAACTAGAGCGAAGCGACTTAGACTGGTGGGTATATGTTGGTTTAGTCGAAATTGCTGCCACCCTAGTTTACAGTCGCCTGATTATTAATAAACTGAGCTTCTTCGATCCCGTGCGGGTTATTTTTACCTGCATCATTGCTCTAGCTATCTATCAAATACCCTGGCAAAACTTAGGCTGGCGAGCCACTCCTTGGCAACGTACTGCTCTCATTATTCCTGCTCTCATGGCTTTGGTAACAGCAGAAGATATTTCCTACATTAGTCTCTTATGCACGGCAATTTTTTATCTTCGCATTGCCTACTATCAAAAAAATATACGTTGGAGTTATGTCAGTTTGGGATTTATTAACTGGGGAATTACTAGACTAGTTTGGCAATACAATACAGAATTTATCTGGCTGGCAGGAATTATTAGCTTATCGATTTTATATATCGCTCAATTCGATCGCTATTTTCAATCTCATCGTCAACAACGCCACTATCTCCGTCTTGTGGGTAGTAGTATTATCTGTATAGCTGCGCTTTTCTATCAAAATTTGGGCATTATCCCTAGTGCAATTAGTTTTAGTTTAATTTTTATCGGTTTGGGTTTAAAAATTAGAGCTTTCTTATTCGCAGGCACAATTACGCTTATTTTGACTGTTATTTATCAATTAATAATTTTAGTTTTAACTTATTCTTTCTTAAAATGGATTTTTGGTCTATTGGCAGGAATTTGCTCGATTGTAGTAGCAGCAGGTTTTGAAAAACAAAGAGAAAATTTAATTAACCGACTACAAACCCACACAAACAAATTGAGAAACTGGCAATAAAAAGGAAATAATACCATTTATCTGTAGTAGCCAGTAGCAATTTTTAATAACTATTTGTATCCTTCTTTTTTGTAACCCGAGTTCGGGTTAACATCATTTAGCTTCAAAATATGTATATCAACTGAATTTACAAGCGTGCTATCGCCGATCGAACCTCCTTTGCCCCTTCACCGATTAGTAAAATATAGGGGATAAGCCTCTCTCTGCGTTCTCTGCGCCCTCTGCGGTTTATTAAAAATAAAGAACCGTTTTTTTCCTGTTTGCGATCGGCCAAATCTTGGTATAAGTAAGAGGAGATGTTTAGTTATGAGAAACTATCGTGTAATAGAACTTAATACCTGGTACTGCTATTGCTCAAATTACTCCCGACTCTAGCTTAGCCTCTATATCTCACAAATAGAGTTGAAAGCATAATTCAAGCTGTGGAGGAGCGAGTTTTTTGATAATAAGAGAAAAGTTTAAGTTTTGGTCAAGATACTAAGGGTTCAAAGAGCTAAATTTAGAGGGAAATTTAAGCT
>JASJDJ010000151.1 GCA_030065635.1 Xenococcaceae cyanobacterium MO_188.B32 | reverse complement strand
TTTATCTTCCTTCTGATTAATCTCAATAACCTTGTTCGTATTATATAAGTAAATTTAATTTTAAAGGAGGGGAGAGAATCGAGAAAAAAGTAACAGAGGATACATAATTTTGGCGATCGCGCTCTTTGTGATCTACTGAATTTGTAAACTTCGTAATCTATTCAAAGCAGCAGCTAATTCAAAACGACGAAATAAAGCTAAATCTCCTTGAGGAAAACCAGTAATTACATCCAATTTTTCTCGATCGATATCTTTCATTACTCGGTCTAAAATTTCTGCAATAGTTTGCTTTTTACTCATATAATTTTCTTTGGCATAAACAATTGCTAAGGCGATCGCTCTTAATTGTCCCGCATCTACTATTTGTTCTACCGCAGCTAAGTTAATATCTTCTGTGCCAAAAGCAATTTCATCTACATCGCGGACTTTTAATTTTACATCTCGCTTGCCTCGACTGGGGTTAATACTGTATGCTACAGGTATCCTGGGCTTAATCTGACCAAAATTAGTTCCACCTTCAGAATTGCGGTTAGTAATGTTAGCTAGAGCGATCGCTTTGGCTCGTTCTGTTACATCTTGGGGTATAAAATTTTCCATAGCAATAACTGTATCTGCCACATCGAAATAATCTCCGCTTCCTCCCATAACTAAGATGGTAGAGACACCATAGTCAGTATAGAGTTGCCGTACCTTATCGATAAACGGGGTAATTGGTTCTTTATCTTTGGAAATTAAAGCTTGCATACGACGATCGCGAATCATAAAGTTAGTTGCTGCCGTATCTTCATCGATTAACAGTAATTCTGTTCCTGCTTCGATCGCTTCGATAATATTGGCTGCTTGGGAAGTACTCCCACTAGCATTAGTAGTAGAAAAATTAGTAGTAGAACGTCCTTGGGGTAACTGATTTATAAAAGGAGAAATATCTACTCCCGCAATACTCCGTCCATCCTCGGCACGAATTTTAACTGCTGTGGGATTGGTTACGACAAATTCTCGACCATCCCCAGGAATATGATTGTATACTCCCAGTTCGATCGCTTTGAGTAAAGTAGATTTGCCGTGATAACCACCACCCACAATTAAAGTAATTCCTGCGGGAATACCCATTCCCTTAATCGATCCTCGATTGGGACAATTAAACTGAACTTCTAGAGATGGTGGCGACTTAAAAGGGATAGCTTCTTCTGTTAGAGGACGAAAATCTACCCCACTACGACGAGGCAGAATCGCACCATTAGCTACAAAAGCAACTAATCCTTTAGCAGGTAACTGTTGGCGTAACCAGTCCGCATCTTCGATGATTTCTACCTGCTGTTGAATCGATCGAGCATTGAGAGATTGATATAAAAGTGCTTCGGTGACAATATCGGGAATATCACCACATAACATTTCTGCTGCCTGACGACCTAATATTCTTCTGCCTCTAGCAGGAAGTCCCACGACAAAACGAACTTCTAAAAAATTATCATCGATAAAAACAGCAGTACGTTCTAAAACTTCTTGTCCATAACGAGTAATAGCAATTAGTCCGCTTTTTCCAGTACCGCGATGAGAACTAAGGTTATTAGCAGCGCGATCGAATTGACGGGTAAGATAGTCTCTTAATGCTACTTCGCGACTCTTAGATTTATATAGTTGTTTGGGAAATCCCGCAATAGATTGAGGTATTTTAACTCTAAGTTTACTCGGTGACGCAAAAGGGTCTCCCTGTACATGGTCAATAATCAGGGTGAAATCGGGAAATTGATAGCTTCCTTTAATATCTTTATAGGCTTTGTAACTAGCACCATCTAGTCTGAGTAGAGTAGATTTTAGGTTATGGTTTTGCATAAGTCTAATAATAAGTTTTTTTGCTAAAAGTATCTTTTACAGAGAGTCAACAACTATTTAAAGTTCTCCAAAATTAAATAAGTCATAGTATTCTAAACTAAATTGAAAAATCTCTAATTTCTCAAGAAAATCTATATTAAGCCAAAAAAATCAGCCTCATTGCGCCAAAATATACTTATTTATGTCACGATGAAATTGGAAAAATCGAGCGCAACCGATAAATTAAATTATGAGTCAAAAACTTTATAAAATAGAGGCTTTTTGGGATTCCGAAGCGAAAGTATGGGTAGCAGAAAGTGAGGATGTTCCTGGATTAATTACAGAAGCCGATACTATTGAATCTTTGACTGAAAAATTAAAACAGATGATTCCTGAGTTATTACAATTAAATAATATTATTACTCCATCCTACGTTGGTAATATTAGTTTTGAATTAATTAGCCTATGATAATTCGTAATAATGTAATTTAAATTACACGACTTACAAATAGTTATTTTAAACATAATTACTACGAAGACAAGACCGCTCTCAATTATGGTAGGTAAATCTAGTTTTATAGTTAGTTTTATTGACAATTTTTATTTTATGTTTTTGAGGTTTGATTTTTGAAAATGAAAAGTCGATCGACAATAAAGCCATCTTGTTGAAATATTACGATCGATCGCTTTAACAAAATATTTTTGAGAATGATTGAAGACGATTTTAATTTAGACGATTTACCTTCAGTAGAACTTTTAGAAAAAGAAAGATTACCGACAACAGCAGGTATTTATTTTGCTGTCGATAGTAATGACCAATTCTGGTACATCGGCAAAGCACAAAATATTAACAAGAGATGGGCAAATCATCATCGGTATGACCAGCTTAAAAATATTAATAAGAAAAATACAATTAAATTGAAATGGTATGAATGTAAAAATAATGAAGAGATTCTGACCAAACTAGAAAATTATTTTATCGATAAATACTATCCTATACTGAATCAGACCAAAGTCGAAGCCAAACAAGTTACTCCTGCTGAAATATCTTTAAGAAAAACTTTAGTAAAAATATCCAAATATGTAATTATTTATGGTTACGAAGAAGATAGCGAAATCTTTGGATTACCGACGGTGTTTCTCAAATATGATTTACTCGATCATAATCCAGCAAGAATTTTAAGAAGTATATTTGATGCTAATAATAGAAAAGGTAGTTTTAAGTGGAGTTATCATAGAAGACTTAAAACAACTCCTGTATGGAAAACAAAATGCAATGGTATAGGTATAGTAGTGAATTCCGAGCTTAATGTAAACTATTATATTCAAAATGGTGAAGCAACAACTTTAGCAGGAATATCTTTCTTAAATCTCTCAAGTAAAGACTTCGATCGATATGTCAGCAAAAGGGATTTATCACATTCTTATCATCCAAATATACAAAAATATGTTATGACCTAATTCCCTTATTATGGTCAAAAAATTTATCAATAGAGCGACTCGATACTGAGAGTATTAAAGCTTACAAAGAAGCGATTAAATGGTTTGGCGGTTATGAAATTTTAGGATTAAAAGAAGCTGATTACTTGTCTTGGCAAACTTATTACGATCCTAAATGGTTTAAGCCTCATAAAGTCATAGTCAGAATACCAGAAGGCGATAAGTATCGATCGATATCTGCACCAATTAGCGCAGCAACTCATACAGAATTAGAACAAAGATTAGAAAAAATAAAGAAACTTAGTCCTCTGCATCAAAGAGTTAGATTACAAAGATAATAAATAAAAATTATTGACCGAATTACTTCTTGTTATCATAAAAACCATTTTAATGGGTAAGAGAAGATTTATGATGAATTGAGAGAGTATTGATTCAATCTAACTAGTTTATGCCAGTCAAAAAAGTTTTAGTAACAGGGGCGACAGGAAGAACGGGTTCTTTTGTTCTACAAAAATTACGCCAAAGAGCCGATGAATTTCAGGGTATAGGTTTTGCTCGTTCTCCTGAGAAGGTAAAAGAAATGTTTGGCTCGACAGAAGATTTTTACCTGGGAGATATAAAAGACCAAGCCAGCTTAGAATCTGCTCTTGAAGGCTGTGATGCTTTAGTTATTCTCACCAGTGCCGTACCCCAAATGAAAGCACCACCCCAACCAGGGCAAAGACCAGAATTTGACTTTGCACCAGGGGAATTTCCTGAAAATGTGGACTGGCTAGGACAGAAAAATCAAATTGATGCAGCCCAAAAAGCCCAAGTCAAACAAGTTGTCTTAGTAGGTTCTATGGGTGGTACAGACCTCAACCATATGCTTAACCGTATCGGTAATGGCAATATTTTAATCTGGAAACGTAAAGCGGAACAATATTTGATTGATTCGGGTATAAACTACACTATTATTCGTGCTGGTGGATTACTTGATGAGCCTGGAGGAAAAAGAGAACTGATAGTAGGTAAAGATGATACTCTTTTGAAAAATCCACCTGGTGGAATTCCTACCAGTATTCCTAGAGAGGATGTTGCTGAAGTAGTAGTCCAAGCACTCACAGAACCAAACGCTATTGATAAAGCTTTCGATATTATTTCTAAACCAGAAGACGATCCTTCGGAAGTTGTTACTGCTGATTTTAGTGGATTGTTTGCCCAGACGACCTCTGGTTTATAGGTATTGAGTAACGAGTTACTGATTCTCAAATTCTCAACTATGTTGACATGAAATCTAACTCGATCGAAACCTGGTCACAAGATGGATTAATTATAGCTTCTAGATATAGGCAGAAAATCGCAAATGCCTTTTCTTCAAAACAACCCTAGGCCTTCTCGTAGTATCTGTAATATACCTTGGGATAGATAGAGCTATAACTTAAGAGCTATAAATTGGAAATATATTCAAAAATTTTTTGCCAATTAACAATAAATTGGTCAGGATAAATATTATAAATAATGATAAAATTCCCTTTTAAAAAATCATCTTATTCATCTTTTTCCAGACGATCGCGATATTCCTTTACTGTGGTAGTAGCGATCGCTTTTTCTTCCTTAGCTATTAGTCCTGTAGCTTTAACCCAAGAAGAAGAAATCTTACCCCCTCCTGATAGTTCTTCTGCGGTTGTTCCTAGTGATGGTTTATATTTTGCCGATGTTGTCGTCAGAGGAAGACCTATTTTTCAGATTGGTAGCTTACCGCAGATAGATGCGAGTGAAAGAGCAGAAATTATCAATCGGCGTATTGCTAGCGTATTAGCCCAAAATGATAATCCAGAAGACGTTATCATTTCTCCCGATAATCCTCGCCGAATTGCCACTTTAAGACTCAAAAATCGGATTTTAATGACCGTTACGCAACAAGATGCGGAAGATTTTGGCATTAGTACCGAAGCCTTAGCAGAAAGATGGGCAAAACAACTAAATACAGCTTTTGATAAACCACCTCTAGCGATCGATGTTACCCAGCGTCTTTATGGCACGACTAGAGATTTACTCCGAGATATTGTAGGTAATTTACCCTCTTTAGTAGGAGCAATAATTGTTGTAGGAATAACCTGGGGAGTAGCTAAAGGAGTACGTTACATAGCCTATACTTGGGCGCAACAAACCGAAGGAGATTCCAGTACCGAACTATTAATTGGTAGATTGAGTTACGGCGGAGTCTGGGTAGTTGGTTGGGTAGTGGCATTAGGCGTAATGGGATTAAACTTTGGGGCATTATTAGGTGCATTGGGGCTTACTAGTGTAGCTATCGGTTTTAGTCTCAAAGATGTACTGAGTAATTATATTTCTGGAGTTATTTTACTGGCTGCTCGTCCCTTTAGAATTAACGACCAAGTAGTCATTGATGATTATGAAGGCACGATTACCCAAATTCAGCTAAGAGCTACTACCATGAAAACTTATGATGGTCGTTTGGTGTATATTCCCAACCAAGAGGTATTCCAAGCCAGCATTATCAACAATACGGCTTCTCCTCGCCGTCGCAGTTCGGTTATGGTAGGCATAGATTATAGTGAAGATATTTCCGAAGCCAAACAGACGATCGATCGAGTTTTAAAGACCATTCCCGAAGTAGAAAGTGAACCCGCACCCGATATTTTAGTTAAAGAATTGGCTGCCAGTACCGTCAATCTAGAAATCCGCTTTTGGGTTGACTCCCGTCGTTCTGGTTTCCTCGCTACCACCTCTCAGGTAGCCCAAGCTGTCAAAGAAGCTTTAGAAAAAGCAGATATTGATATGCCGACAGATATTTATACCCTTATTTTGCGAGAATTCCCTTCTCAACAAATTCAAATTAAGGAAGCAGAAGCATCTAATAATAGTACTCATAGTAGTACTTAGTCTTGTCTTAGTACCCCTCCCTTTTTCTCATTTTATATAGTATCCTGAGACGCGCCACTTCCCGTCTCGCTCCTTCATTGGGGTAACAGTCTCAACCGCAGAGCGTTTATGCTCGAAAGATGTGTTAAATTGAATTACTACGTATTCTCCATCAGGGACTCCTGGTAAAGAAGAGTGGTATTGCTTGGATTTAAAGCTTCTAGAGAGCTTTTGACCCAAAGGATTTCTTACCGACTGCATAGATGAAAGCCATTGTTCTTTAGACACTGTACCCTGGAAATAGGTAGCTGTTTCCTCCCAACTTTCTGCATATTTTTCAGTGTCTACCAGCTCAAGCCAAACCTCTGCTGCTTCTACGGCTGCTTTGGATGCTTCTGGATTGCTCTTTGCCCCCTGCCACAAACAGAGGAGCATACTTATTGTCAAAATCATCACAGTAGGAGCTTTCATTTCACTTTCCTTTTTCAGAATAACTGTTCACTGTTCTAATCTCTTCCTCAACATTGCGAAAAGAATGCACAGAACCCTTGGAATCCAGAAGAAAACTCGCTTTGTGGTCCTATTCATCGGTTTCCCTTTCCTAAAGGTACTCATCGAGCCAATCAAACATTCGCCCGCTCGAGACGGCTAACGCCCCGATTTGGCAGTGGAGCATGGCCGTGTCTTCTTCTGTAAAGAGCATATAATCTTTCGGCGCGTTCAGGGCTTCGTACAGCTCTTCTGCTTGCTGTCGGTCATCCAGCGTACCATTCATAACCAGCGTTCGGCAAGAGATCTGCTCTGCGATACCCTCATTCGTAAAGGCCTTCAGCTTAAGCATCAAATCGACTGAGGATGTGACCCCATATTTCCACATCTCATCTTCCATATACCACCGCACCAGCGCGTTGGTCTCCATGATGGCTGCCATGTCCTCATTAAAGGTTTTCGGGTCTGTCTTCACACGTTCCTCAAGTTCAGCAGGGGTTATCCTCAGATAATCTGCGACTAACCCATATATGAGGTCTGTCCAGCTATACACGCCCGGGTTAGCGATACAGATTTTGAGGCGTTGCTCAAAAGCTGCTGCCCGAGGTGCCAGCGAGCCTCCCATGCTGAGACCCATGAGCGCAATCCGCTCGGGATCGACTCCCGCTTGGCAAATGGCGAAGTCCACCACTGGCGTGACCACCTTCTCCCAATCGGGTCGGCAGGTGAGACCCTGTAGGCGAATCACCTTGCCCTGGCCGGGACCATCAAACAGTAGACAGTGATACCCACGTTTAATTGCTCCCTCGGCCAGGAACTTGCACTGTTCAGCCCAAGTATCACGACCCGGGTGCACGATCAGGACAGGAGCCTTTTTTCCACGAGGGCTGGGGGAGTGGAAAAAGTAGCCTGGCAGCATGGTGTTCTCGTACGGGATCTCGACCGGCACTCCATGCAGGGGAAGATGCTCCAGTGCTTTGTGGAAACAGTGGGTGCTTTGCTGCGCCATCTTCGCCACGTCGGGAGCTTGGGGTTTAGGATAGCGATGGAGTGCTGCCATGTAATAGTTCGCCGCACGCAAGTAGGCTTCTCCAGCACTGATGAGGTGGCCCTTCGCTTCACTCGACTTGGCAATCTTGCGAATCCGCTTTGCCGTCTTACGCCATTCGCGCGACCAGCTATCCTCCTTCTCTGCTTCCACGCGACTGACCGTATCGAGACATTCCCCGATGTCGGCCATGCCTTGCCAAGTGCTGCCCAAGTAGTACAGCAGCAATTCATTTAAGTGCGGATCGGTTATATTTAAATCATACCAAGGACGCTTATCCATATATATTTATCCTTCTGTTTCTATTGTAGCTATGATGTTGCCATCTTTAACTTAGGAATTAAAATTGAGGAACTTGTGAAAGACTATAGTTGATTCGATTGAGACAGAAAGAAGAATTACGATATGGAAATAGTTGAAGTTAACGATCAACTTGGTGTTATGTATTCTTTAAAAGGAATGGTTCAGAATATAGTAGCGTTGGAAATTGTCGATCGCCAAATATATTCGATTTATTTCGTCAGAAATCCAGATAAATTAAAGTATGCTTTCTCTCAAAAATATAATGGCTATATTTGACGGTTCTAAGCCTAAAGGATCGTAATTGATGATAATATGCGTACATTTGATTTAAGATTAAGCAGCGATCTGTTATTGTTGGATAACCGATTACCGATCGCTAATAACTGATTACTGTTTATGTCAGTGAATTTTTTAGTAGCCGAACCTCGATCGACTTATCAACTAAGTTTCCCTACACAGAAATGGGTAGAAGTTTTAGTTGATTGTCCAGGTACACAAGGACTTTATACTTACGCTGTCCCTTCAGATTTAGCAATACAGCCAGGAGATATCGTTAGTGTACCTTTTGGCGCACAAATTATGGGCGGAATTGCAATTCGTTTTGTCGAGTCGCCACCAGCAGATTTAGATATCAGTCGAATTCGCCCTGTAGAAGATATCATTACCTCTGGTTTTTTCCCTGCTACTTACTGGCAACTAATTCAGCAAGTGGCTAAATATTACGCTACAGACTTAATTAATGTAATTCGGGTAGCCCTTCCCCCTGGATTATTAGGTAGATCCCAAAGACGGGTTCGTTTACAATCAGAAGCTATACCCCCTGGGGCAGAAGAATTTTGTAGTGTAACTGCCAGACAAATTTTACAACTATTGCGGACGCAAAAAGAAGGAGACTACAGCGTTAGTTATTTAAGAAGTCAAATTAGAGGGGCAAGTAAAGGAATTAGGGAATTAAGTAAACGAGGTTGGATAGTAAGTTATCTCGAACCACCGAAAACTGCCCGTCCCAAACTACAAAAAGCAGTAACTTTAATTGCTCAATCTTCTCCTGACAATTTAACCGCCAGACAAAGAGAAGTTGTAGATGTCTTGCGCCACCGAGGAGGTGAATTATGGCTCAATCAGTTACTACAAATCTGTCGGGTAAGTTCTTCTGTTGTTAATACTTTACAGCGTAAAGGTTGGGTGGAAATTGAATTAAGAGAAAGATTAAGACTACTGCAAGAAGAAAAACCGCAGATAGACAGACCCAAATCTTTAAATCAAGCGCAAACAGAGGCATTGACCCTAATTACCAGTTTAGAAGGTTATGCCAAAGTTTTATTACATGGAGTCACAGGTTCGGGGAAAACAGAAGTTTATATGCAGGCGATCGCGCCTATACTAGAACAAAGTAAATCTGCTTTAGTCTTAGTACCAGAAATTGGTTTAACCCCACAACTTACAGACCGTTTTCGGGCTCGTTTCGGCGATAAAGTTTGTGTATATCATAGTGCCTTGTCTGATGGGGAAAGATACGACACTTGGCGACAGATGATTCAAGGTGAACCCCAAGTAGTTATCGGCACTCGTTCGGCGATTTTTGCCCCCCTACCCAATTTGGGTTTAATTGTCCTCGATGAAGAACACGATTCTAGTTTCAAACAAGACCGTCCCACTCCAACCTATCATGCCCGTACCGTCGCTCAATGGCGATCGCAATTAATCAATTGTCCTTTAATTTTAGGTTCGGCAACCCCCTCGCTAGAAAGTTGGATTTCCGTAGGGGCGAATCGCCATTCGCCCCTACGCCAATCATATTACCTATCCCTGCCAGAAAGAATACAATCCCGTCCTTTACCATCTGTAGAAATAGTCGATTTGCGTCAGGAATTAAGTCGGGGTAATCGTTCTATTTTTAGTAAGTCTCTGCAAACCGCTTTGACAGAGATGAAAGACAAAGGGCAACAGGGTATCTTATTTATTCCCCGTCGAGGACATAGCACTTTTGTTTCTTGTCGTACTTGTGGTTATGTTATCGAATGTCCTCATTGTGATGTTTCTCTTTCTTATCACTACACTCATGAAGGAGCAAATCAACTACTACGCTGTCACTATTGCAACTATACTCGCTTACAACCCCGTCAATGTCCTGAATGCGATTCTCCCTATCTCAAATTTTTTGGGAGTGGAACACAGAAAGTGACTCAAGAATTAAATAAACTCTTTCCCCGATTAAGATGTATTCGTTTCGATAGTGATACTACCAGAGAAAAAGGAGCACATCGGAGTTTATTATCTCGTTTTACTCACAAAGAAGCTGATATTCTAGTTGGTACGCAAATGCTCACTAAAGGCTTAGATGTGGCAGGAGTAACTGTAGTGGGGGTAGTCGCTGCCGATGGATTACTACATCGCGCCGATTATCGGGCAGCAGAAAGAGCGTTTCAAACAATAATGCAAGTGGCAGGTAGGGCTGGAAGAGGAGATGAACCAGGTAAAGTAATTATTCAAACCTATTCTCCCGAACATCCCGTAATTCGGGCAGCCAAAAACCACGACTATCACAATTTTAGTGCTAGCGAATTAGAACAAAGGGAAGCATTGAATTATCCTCCCTATGGAAATCTAATTGCTCTCAAATTAAGTGGGATTAACGAAGCCGAGGTACGACAAACCGCGGAAATTTTAGCTGATGCTTGTCTTAATTTAGTTGGTTCGGACTGTGAAATACTAGGCCCCGCCCCTGCTAGTATTATGCGTATCGCTCGCCGTTACCGTTGGCAAATTTTATTAAAGTTTGCACCAGAAGCAAGAGAGAATTTGCCAGATTTAAATGGTTTGCGTTCCCTCTGTCCTCTATCGGTTAGCATGACGCTCGATATTGACCCAATTAATATGGATTAATGGAAATTAATATTGGTTGAAGCATGGTATGTACGGAGTGAGAAATTCAGTTAAAAAAAATTAACAACTCCGTAAATATTAATTACTTGGTCATTGCCTGGCTGAAAATCAAGGAATAACCAATCTGAAAACAAGGTCAATTGATATTTTAAGCTTAAAATAATAGAAGAAAGGCATTAGCTTCCAACTAATGCCTTGGAAGTTTCACGACTTTATTTAAATTCCAACGTTTCACAGTTCTAATGAACTTGGGAGGTATTGTTGATTAACTTTACCTCTTTTTTTATAGAAATTTACCTAAGGATATACTTGAATCTCTGCTCTGTCTTCAGTAAATTTACTATCTTTTTTTTTAATTGGCTCGACCCAAATGACTTTGTGTAAGCATATACTAAGCAATATGAGTTAATTGACTGGCTAATTCCGCTATGCTTGTTTGTTCGTAGCATTCAAAAGGTTGATGTATCCAAGGATCGTCTTCAAGATAATCGACATAATAATCAGGAATAGTTTGCGAGCAACTTTTGTACCAAATTACGGCTGTACGTATCTCAGTTATTTCTCGACTATAATTATGCTGAAGCCAATTAATTGCTTCAGTTAGACTTCTCCCCGAATCTACTAGGTCATCTACTAATAAAACTTGGTTGCCCAAATTAGTTTGTGTCATAGATAAGTGCTGAGAAAAAGTAATTTTTCCTCTTTGACGATTATCTTCCCCTCCATAAGAAGATGAGAAAAGAATTGCTAGCGGTTGACGATAAAGACGACACAAAATATCTCCTACTCTTAGTCCCCCTCTAGCAATACAGACTATTTGATTAAATTGCCAACCAGACTGATAGATTTTGACGGCTAAAGTTTCAATTTTTTGATGATATTCCGACCAAGAAACATATAAATCTGACATAAATCTCAATTATTGAAATGAGCTAAGAAAATGTTACATTTATTAGTCATTTTCCACTTTCCCACTCACTTAAAGCAGGAGTTTCGATTAAAGCTTTACTCAAATGAGGATGAATATGTCCATTTGTCGCCAGAATACGACCAGAATTAATATCCATAGGGCTACCATCGTAAGCAGTTACCTTACCGCCAGCTTCTTCGAGCAAAACTATTCCAGCTACGATATCCCATGGTTTAAGTCCCCTTTCCCAATAACCATCTAGCCTACCACAAGCCACATCAGTCAAATCGAGAGCAGCCGAACCACTACGACGTACACCTTGGGTAAGATGAGTCAGATAGCAAAACTCAGCATAATTATTATCTGTAGTTTCTCTTCTGTCGTAGGCAAAACCAGTTATAAGTAAACTTTTACTGAGTTCTTCGGTTTGAGAAACTCGAATAGGACGACGATTACAACTAGCACCCAAATCTCTAGCAGCGCGAAATAATTCATCCCGAAAAGGATTATAAATTACTCCTACTTGGGGAACTCCTTTAATACTCAAGCCGATAGAAATCGCCGATATGGGATAGCCATGAGCATAATTAGTGGTACCATCTAAAGGATCGATCGCCCAAGTATATTCACTATCTGTTTGTCCTAATTTGCCTGATTCTTCGGCTAAAATTTGATGATGGGGAACGTGACGATTAAGTACTTTGAGGATTTCTGCTTCTGCTTGTTTATCTGCTTCAGTAACTAAATCTCCAGGACGACTTTTTTCTTCTATATGTTCTAATTTACGGTAGTTTTCTTGTAAAATCACTCCAGCAGCTAAGGCAGCTTCTGTCGCAACATCTAAGAAGATTTGTAGTTGTTGGGAATAATTCGATGTCATTACGTCTATATTATTTGCTTAGGAAGAATATCGCGATCGAAACTGTTTTTGAGTCTACTAAAATTCTTATTGCTTGTTAAATGAGATCGTTAGTAGTTAGTACGACGTTAAAAATAGGTAAACAATTTTGCCTGGGTACTCACTCTTCATCTAAAGGCAAACCAAATTTAACCTTGCCCTTAGCAAAATAACGACCAAATTGTAATTCATATACTTCATCTTCATCCTGGGTTTCTACTTCTAAATCGGAACGAGGATAGCTAACACATAGTAAAGCGTAACCTTGTTCTTTTAGTTTGGGTGATATTCCCATCGCTTCTGGTTGATAAACTGTTCCAGATAGAATTCTGACAGCACAGGTAGTACAAGCACCATTACGACAAGAAAAAGGTAATTCTACATCTTGTTTTTCTCCTGTTTGTAAGATGTAGCGGTCTTCAGGAACTTCTAATGTATGTACAGTTCCCTTTTGACGATAGTGAACTGTAATTTTATGAGATTTAGTCATTAGTTATGTTTAAATGTTGAGTTTTTTCGAGCCAGACTCTAATAAATAGCTCAATTTGTAGTCTACCAATAAAAAAGAATTGTCAAACAGTCTAAAAAAATCTTTTTCCATGTATAATAAAAAATCGCGGTGCAACCTGGAGAGGTGGCCGAGTGGTCGAAGGCGCAGCACTGGAAATGCTGTAACAGGGTGACTTGTTCGAGGGTTCGAATCCCTCCCTCTCCGCTTCTAAGAATCGCGTGTAAGTAAGTTATTCAACCCCTCGAACAAATTTTTACCCCTCGTCATACGCTCAAAATACGCTCATTTACAATCTTTAAAATACCCATATATCTACACCTGTAAGCAAGTACTTTACACAGATTTTTCATTTTCTTATGTTTTCTGTAAAGTCAATTCCCCAACTATTCCCCAAAAAAAATAACCCGATCGCTTCTATCACTAACTGGCAATTCTGTCAAATCAAGTATTCACTCTGTTTTATGAGGCTGAATACAATAATATAGTGCGATCGCCCAAAAATAAGCTTTAAATTGGGTAAATGAAGTGTGTACTGTAATCAATATGCTCTAAAACAGGGTAAAAAATATCCCATAATTCTCTACCTAGCTAAATTGTCATTGCTATACTTGTAACTAAAAAGCTACGATTAAATTAAAAGAAATAAATCCTTTAATAGCAGTACTTTCAGTATTTTACACGAACAAAAGCACGAATTTTGGTTGTTTGACGGTCTTATAGTACTTTCAGGCTTTTAGGGTAGTCATAAATAAAAAACATTTAATGTTTTTATTTAATGTTTTTCAAATACGCACACTAAAAAACCCTAGTAGCTCTATTTCTGCTACCAGGGTTAACTAACCCAATCCTTATCTCTATACCGCTATACTTTCTTCCGTAGCGGTACGAAATTGCGCTCGCTCTAATGTGATTTCACATCTAAGAACGTGTTCAATCATTAGGCAATTAACGCTGTATTCTTCAGCTATCTCTTCTACTGAATAACCAGATAAGAATTGCTCTAATATCTTTTTGCCAATAGCAGTCTTCTTCATTTCTAATCCCTCGTTTATTTTTTCCATTTATTTAGACCTATTTTGGGAATACCTATC
>JASJDJ010000150.1 GCA_030065635.1 Xenococcaceae cyanobacterium MO_188.B32 | reverse complement strand
TCTATAAATTAGGCTTGATTTCTGACTTTTCTATTATCAAAGTTGATATTAAACCTTAGTTACTAACAGGAAAACTTATCTTTTTAACCAAGTTGATTTTTGTGAATTTTTTCGCTTACTTATTCAGCAAACCCTAAATATTCTTGAGATATTAACTCAGTTTTACCATTATTCAATTCCACGATCGCACGCTTTGGCTATTAACCATGTGAAGCGATTGTTTAGTCATTAATTTCCTCATTATATACGTACGTAATGAGAAATTAAAGCTCACTTTCAGTTTTTGATAGATAATATTAGGTGTGATAGCAAGGCAGTTTGTAATCCTGAAATGACAGATAAAAACTATTCTCATGGCAAACATCCCAATAGTTTGGCGAACTTAAACTACCGTGGCGGTAGACCAAAAACTTTTGATTCGTCTAAAAAAAGAAGGAGTGTGTCAGTTACAGAAGAGGGATGGGAAGGATTACAGCCAGTTATTGAAGAGTTAGGCTGTAAAAGCGTTTCTGATTTTCTAGAAAAAGTCGGTAGAGGATTGGTAAAAATTGATGCTTCAACTTAAATTTTGTGCCTCAATAATTTTACTAACCCCAATTCTCAAAGAAAAACCAAGCCAAATCGCGCTCGCGCAGCGCCTCAGCGAAGCTGAGATCGCACATTCAGCAATTAAATGTTGTAAACTTTCGGCAGATAAAGGAATTGATTGAATACGAGTCGCTTGTAACTTAGGTTTGGCTCTCTCGTATAAGGCGCTCGCTGTATCTTGGTTATAAATGTTAGATGATTTCAACGATTTCACCATAACAGAGGCTCAGAATGAATTCATTTTGAAGTAATAAGATAACATTGAGAGCGAATCAAAAATTATATTAGCTTGATTATGGAAAACGAAGTCGAGCAAAAATCTTTAGGTATCCTGCAAGATATTAAAGTTATTGGCGAATATGAAGATCCAGAACTGATAGTTTCTAAACTTGAAACAGCTAATGCTATTGAAACCACCAGCACTACTAGAGGAAAAGAAAAAGGAATAGGAGACATTCTAGGAATATTTTCCTCCATCCAAAATCAACCTTGGTCATTTACTACTCATCAATATGGCTATATCGGGTTTCAAGAATCTAGGTCGAACGATCCATTATCAATTCAACATCCCAATACGATTGAACCAGATATCAGCTTAAAAAATAGTCGAATTAATATTCGTTTAGATCGGTTGAAAATTCACAAATATCCTGGCAAGGGAATACACAATGTCATGGTTACTTTTGCTGCCCGAAATCAGGTGGCTAATTCCCAAGAGTCAGTTAGCTTTAGCCAAACTTATAGAATTCAGGAAGAGCAATCAGCAGGAATCGCTGGCTACCCCATATTCATTGGATTGAATGTGGGTTCTCAAGGAGTAGCTTTTGAGTGTTCTACAATCAATGTCAACAACGATGAGGATTTATCTGTGCTTGAAGCCCTTGATTCTTCTACT
Source organism: Xenococcaceae cyanobacterium MO_188.B32 (assembly GCA_030065635.1). Classification (GTDB taxonomy): domain Bacteria; phylum Cyanobacteriota; class Cyanobacteriia; order Cyanobacteriales; family Xenococcaceae; genus JASJDJ01. The sequence continues at coordinate 14,735 of JASJDJ010000150.1, read as the reverse complement.
TTTCAAAGCGGACTAGAGCTATTGACCACAATGCAACCAGCGATCGCTCCTTTTACTGCTGTTACTGTAGGAGTTGTTAAATCTTTGGCAAAGCGAAACGAAAATATCCCTGTTCAAAAATTTTATCTAGGATTGGATTTTGAGGATGCACCAATGGGAATTCGTTTGCGGGAGGGCAATTACATTGCCGTACAAGTTCCTAGTGAAGATCAAATTGATTGGAATAAATGGGTTTACAAGCCGAATTTAGGAGCTATTGTTCATAAGGCAGATGATTCTCTACTTGAATACAATTACTTGGTATTTCGCGTTAGTCGTTATCAAGACTAGAAAAATAATTTTATTAAAACTTAAATTCTAAAAGGAATTGAATAGAAATGTCCGAAGTATTTAATCATGGCTACGCTTTACTAATCGGTGTAGGAGAATCTGCTTACAGCTCGTTATCTCTGCCTGTAACAGTAAAAGATACTCAAGCTATTTATGCTGCCCTAATCGATCCTGAATTGTGTGGCTATCCTGATAACGAAGAACATGTCAAAGTACTCAATAATCAGGAAGCAACAAAAGATAATATTTTAGGTGGGTTGAAATGGCTGGAGGAGAAAGCTGAATCCGACCCAGAAGCTACTATATTTATCTATTATTCTGGACATGGTTGGGTAAACAAAAATGATAACCAGTATTACTTGTTACAACATAATATCAATCCATTAAATATAGCTTCTTCCGCATTATCTGCTGAAACTTTTACCAATTCATTGCGACAAATTAAAGCAGAACGTTTATTGGTGGTAATTGATAGTTGCCATGCAGCAGGAATGGCAAGTTCTAAGAGTGTAGAAGATATTATCAAAGCAGATAAAGAATTTTTTGGACAAGTTCAAGACTTTCAAGGAGTTGCACCCTCAAAAGGTTTAATCGAAACACTAAAACAAGGCAAGGGTAGAGTAGTTTTTACCTCATCGGAAGGAGAACAGAAGTCTTGGATCAAACAAGATGATTCATTTAGCATCTATACCTATCACTTTCTTGAAGCTTTGCAGGGTGCTGCTAATAAGCCAGGAGATAGACCTGAAGACAAAGTTGTAAAGGTTTCTAATTTAATGAATCATTTAGGGAAGACTGTTCCTGAAACTGTTCGTGATTTATACAGCCAAGAACAGATTCCTCATTTTGATATGGATTCAGGAGATTTTGCGATCGCAAAATTACGTGGAGGCAAAGGTTTACCTGATAAAGGTTGGAATAGTGTAAAGACGGAAGCCCATCAGACTATTTATAAGATTGCTGATAATATTACTCAGCATGGGAGGTTTATCACCAATATCACTAAGGCTCGTGATTTTCATATTGGGGATAATATTAATCAGAAGGATACTTTCGGTAAGGAGCAAATGGAAACTTTGAAACAACTAAAAGTATTAAAAGATCGAGGAATCATTACTGAATCAGAATTTGCAGACAAAAAGAAAGAGCTTTTAGATCAAATTTAATAATTTTAAAAATGCCTAATCCGGATAAAATAAAGGAGATTTTCACTAAACTTGTTCAAGGGGAAGTTGTAAATGATAGTGAAATTAGTATTCTCAAAGAAGCAATTGACAGTAGCAATAAGCAAAGTTTTCAATTTGGTAAATACAGCGTCAATATTGGTCAGGGAGAAGGCATTAAGATTGGCAATCAATATATTTATCAGGGAAATGGCTCTGAAACAATTTTAGAAGCATTAAAAAAAGCACTTCAGGAATTTTTTGCCAGTCAAGACTCCTCTAATTTACCGCTAATTGACTGGCGCAAAGTCTGTAGCCAACTTTTAACACAGCAGCAAAAAAATCAGCGACTACGACGAAAAGCGACTGAGCTAGGCTTTGAATTAAATGTTGATGTGCCACTGGGATTAGTCGAACGCAGACAACAGCAGCGTCGGAGTGCTAGTGATGATGTTGGGCGAGAAGAAGTGTATCAGCTATCCGAGGAAGTGATTACCAAGGAATATGAGCATGATGCTTTTCTCAATGAGGTAATCGGGGTTAATTCAGCTGATAACAAGCACGTTGCTATAGTGGGAGAACCAGGAGCTGGTAAAACAACGCTATTAACAAAAATTGCTGATTGGATTGATAAAAACGAAAAAGGCTTACCTATTTACATTTCCCTTGCTAATTTACAAACGAAAAGCTTAGAGAATTATCTTTTAGAGGTTTGGTTGGAAGAAGCACTAAATTTTATTGCTCCCGAAGCAAGAGTTTATCAGGATGCAGTAAAAGAATCCTTAAAAGAACGTTTCCGTGCTGGTGGTGTTTGGCTGCTGTTGGATGGCTTAGATGAGATGGCAGTCAGTTTATCTACTGGTGCTTTGGCAACGATTCAGAGTCAGTTGTCGGGATGGGTAGCTCAAGCGCGGGTAGCACTGACTTCGCGGCTGAATGTCTGGGATTTTAGGTTGAATAATCCCCTTGCCAATTTTGAAACTTATCGCACTTTGGAGTTTTCCCAAGAGGATGTGGAGCAGTTTATTAAGGATTGGTTTGCTCCTAAAAATGCAAATAATGAATTATTAGGAACGCAACTCCAGGCAAAATTAGAAGAATCTCAGTATCAGCGTGTCCGAGAGTTAGTTAAAAATCCCCTAAGATTAGCACTTTTATGTCAGACTTGGTACTACAATCAGGGAAAGCTACCTCAGACTAGGGCAGGACTTTATCAGCGATTTGTCCAAGATTTTTATCGGGAGTGGAAATCAGAGCTAAACCAGATTACTGAGACTGAGAAACAAGAATTAAATCAAGCTTTGGGCAAATTAGCTTTAGCAGGAATCAATAGTCAAACTAGGTTTAGGTTAGGGACACAATTAGCCATTCAGGAGATGGGAGAACCGCTATTTAATTCAGCCTGTGAGCGGGGTTGGCTGAATTTGGTTGACCGAGATGCAGATACCAACGATGATCCTGTTTATGCTTTCTTCCACCCTTCATTTCAGGAGTATTTTGCAGCTAAGCATATTTATGACAACCCAAAGCTTATAGAACAAACAGTTACTCATATTAATGACAAAGGTTGGCGAGAGGTATTTCTGCTGTTAGCTGAGTTACCCGAGCCAGAACAGGCAGATGAAAAGCTTTCAGCAGATGATTTGCTTTCGGAAATGGAGAAGCAAATTCAAACTTACCCTAATACTCGCAAACTAAAGAGCTTATTAGCTTGGGCAGAACAAATAACAGATACTTCAGAAACCGATATTAAACCTGTAGGTAAACGAGCAATCGCCCTCGTTCACGCTAGCACCCTCGCCTACTCCTACACCCTCGTTCACGCTAGCAGCATCGCCCATACTTACGCCCCAGCTACGCCAACGCCTATACTCTGGCCAACAATCTCGTCAACGCATATGCTTACGCCTACGCCAATGCCTATATTTACGCCAAGGCTTTAGCCGACGTCTTGGCCTACGGCAACAACGATGTTCTCGTCAACGCCATCGTTAATGCCAATGTCCTCCCTGAAATTATTAACAATGTTCAAGAAATAAAAAAATTAAAAGTTTATAAAAATACAAGCCTGCGTCCAAGATGGTGCATTACACCGTTTTTACGATGCTGGATCAAATATACTCACAGAGATGGGTCAAGACCAAGCCAATCAATATTGCCGAGAGCAATATAATGAATTAGTTAGAACAGGGGAAGTAGAAGACGGCGCTTGGCATGTCTGGGCGCATCTTGAGGAAGGAAAGTGTGTTTACAATAAAGGAACAGCTAGAAATTTTAGGTAGTTGTTAAATAATGGCTAGTGGACTGCAACTAGAAAGTGATTTTAAAGTTTGCAATGTTTGTCAGTATCCAGGAACCTTTGAAAATGCCTTAGAAGTAGAAAATATTCCTTCTAATATAAGAAAATTTAAAGAGCAAAAGTTTACAGTTTGGCGTTGTTCATTTTGTAATTCTCTACATTCAAAAGAATTAGTGGATTTGAATCATTATTACAAAAACTATATAGCTGGGAAACCAAACTTAAATTATTTTCTTCGCTGCGCCTATTATAATCGACTTGAATTATTGCGAAAATACGGTTTTAAAAAGAATCATAAACTTCTAGATTTTGGTTGTAATCAAGGACTTTTTTTGTCGTTTTTAAATCAGCTAGGTTATGAAAATGTTTTCGGTTACGATCCTTATGTTCCTAAATATTCTGACCAAAAATTTTTAAGTAAAAAATATGATTTTATTACTGCATACGATGTAATAGAACATGTTGACGAACCAAGTGAGTTGTTAACTCAATTTGCTAGTTTTTTAAAAAAAGGTGGATTGCTTATCCTTGGAACTCCCAATGCTGATGAAATTAAATTGTCTGATCTCGAAACACCAGAATTGCATCAGCCTTACCATCGACATATCCTTTCAGAAAAAGCGTTAAGGAACTTAGCATTCAGCAAAGGTTTAAAAGTAATCGGATTTTATAAAAGATGGTACTTAGATACCCTTTACCCTATGGTAAATGCTCGATTTGCATTAACTTATGTTCGTAAATCTGGAAATGTTCTGGATGTTTTAGTAGAAATGCCTCGGTGGAAAATCTTACTTATTTCCCCACTACTTATTTTTTACGGTTTTACAGGTTATTTTTTTCGATGGCCAGGGAATATGACAGTTGTTTTCCGTTGCTAGCCATTTGGATTGACTCTTTTCTGTGACATTTGATTATAAACTTGATTTTTGATTATTTGTGTCGAGGGAAATTGGTTCTACACACACTATAAATTTACATTCGGGAAAATAATTTCGTAGCTGCTCGACATTGCAAATTCTTCCTCGTACCGCATAAATGCGATCGATAGTCGTATCATAAAGTGTTCTTTGCAAGCAGCGACGAATTCTTCCTCGTAGTTCACCAGGTTTTTGTAAAACCCTTCTAGCATGGGATCGTGTATAGCTGGAAAAAGCATTGATACAGCGTTAGTTTTACATCGATGTAAAAGCCATAGATGCTCCCCTATTTCCTCTTCAAAGGTGATGCGATGATTGAATATATCATTATGATGACGCTTTATCATTGAAAACAACGGTCGTAATGGACGAAAAATCCACTTGAGCAGTAGCGATGGGCAGCACAAGTCAAACATTGTCGTGAACTGTATGCTGGGGTGTCCATTCAAAAATTGATGTAAATCGCTGATGCCAATGTGTTGGGACCCTATAAGAAAGTGAATTCGGTTAAGAGGCATTGTGCGCAAGCGAGGTATTACTAACTCTTCGATTCCCATCAGGATATGATTAATTGCTGTCACTGAAGAAAAAGTGACTAATAGCAGTAAACTTTTCCACTTTCGTAATTTCCATAGCATTGTAACTAATCTTGGCCATAGAGCTTGCTTGGGTGTATAAGGTAATTGAGCCCCTAAGACTACCCCTAGACCTGGCTCTACCCAGGGGAAGATTACAAAAATCACGAAACTGATCAGCACTATCAACAAAAAGAGGCAATGACCTGTTTCAATTGGTTCCCATACTAGACGCACAACTAGCAGAATCATTGCTATAGTAAAGAGAAGCTCCATAGGTCGTTCATTGGCATCTTTAGACCAAGTTGCTGATGCCCGCGCCTCTAAGCGAAATTTAAGGCACTGAACTGTTGCCATAAACAGGCCTCCCAACACATAGATATCCCAGGGTAATATAATGTCCACAAGCATAGCACCCAGATGTAAACGCATTGGCAATGTAATTCCTATTATCCAACGCCATCCACTCCTGCGAAGCCATAAAGAATAAATTAGGTTAACAGCAATAAAGGCAATGTAAATGGGCCAGAAGCGTAGTGAACCATCCCATAATGCTACTAGCCCAAAGGCAAGCCCCCATAGTAAAACAATTACAGGTATTACTTCTCCAGGAAATAGCTGCCCTGAGGGGAGCGGACGGTAGCATTTTTGAGGATGTTGAGCATCGAGCTTCATATCAGAGAGACTGTTGATTGAGTAAATCCCTCCGTATAAGCACAGGGCGAAGCAAAAGTATTGTACTGTCAGTCCAAGTAGCGTTTCTAGTGTAATGGGGGTAAATAAGACTGCTCCAAAAATCACTGCCAAAAAGTTGTGGTGGAAGCGAAATCGAAATAAGGACAATAGTAAATGGAGGCGTTTTATAGATAGAGGTCGAGACATAGATTATAAAAACTAAGTTCTCACTGAATAATAAATTTAAAGCTAGTTTGTCAAAAAAATATATGTCAGAACTATATCCTGAATTAGAAATAATGGAGCGATTAAAGAAAGAGTTTAAATAGATTTACTATCAAGAATTTTTTCTAGGATATTCAGAACTTCAAATACAGCTTTATTCTGAATAGCGGCAATATTAGCTCTGTAGCGGGAAAGTGTTTCAGAACTGATTAGCTTTGCTACGGCCTGGTCAATGTTTTGAAAATTACGAACTACAATACCAACTTCATTCTTATCGATCCATTCGGCACTGTATTTTTCTTGCAACATTGTCGAGCTGTTGCATTCTGTAATCACTGGCAGATTCATCGCTAATGCCTCGCTGATACTTCCAGGACCAGGTTTTCCGATGAAAAAATCTGACAAATGCATATAGTAGGGAATTTGATTCGTAAAAGTTTCAACGAACCATGGTAAGCGATTCTGGCTAAGGCGTAGTAGCTTTGCGAGTTTTTCATTACGCCCACAGAGAAAAATAAGTTGTAGATTTAAGGCAGATCGTTCCAGACATCTTGCAATTTTTATCATTACCGTTGAACCATAACCACCAAACAAAACTAATCCAGTGGGTAAATCTGGAACTAGACCTAAACTTTCTCTTTCGATTCGGCGATCGACAGTAATGGGATCGTAAAATCGAGGATTAATTACTAATCCTGAAGTCAGGAAGATTTGCTCTTCCTGATGACCGAGTGCGCGGGCTTGTTTAACAGCTCGTTCAGTCGGACAAATTAAAAATTGTTCCTGTTGTTCTATCCAGTAGTTAGGGGGACAATCTGCAAAATCCGTAAGAATAGTGCCAAAGGTTGTTGTAGGTATGGCTTTTTGTAAGCTTTCTCGAAGTATTTTGTTTAAATTCGGAATGCAGGATAATACTACATCTGGTTGAGTCTTTAGCCAGTGTCTTTCAAACAGAGCTATTAACTCAGAAGACTTGTGACGAAGATTTAACTTTCCTAGAGTCATAATTAATGGAAATAGGAATGTCCAGCCTCTTTTTAGCATCAGGTTGTAGATATCAGTTACAGGAAGTCCAGTCATTTTATAGAAGATATCGAAATCCTTTATAGTATCAATTTCTTGAATATTGACTAACCTAGGTTGCCAGGTAGACTTTTTCTTTTTGATGATTTCGTGCAAAGCAGTTGCAGTGCTGCGGTGTCCACCGCCACCATCCAAGAAAATTAAATCTATTTTTGTCATCCAATTTTACTCATTAATAAGAGCCTATTTATAAAATATATAACTTGGAAGGTTTCTAAATCAGAAAAGATTTAATTAAGGCGTATGAGTAGTTGCTTTGGACTTTGGACAAAGTTAAAACATTCATCAGATTTTAGATTAAAGAAGAATGATTAAATCATCAGCTAAGATAACGCAGTTATCGAGACAGTCGGCAACTTCTAAGATCTGAGCTAATGCCAAATCTGGATTATTTGCACCTAACACATTACCCCAAGACAGTCCCAGCAAAGGATAGCCCAATGCAAAAGCAGCAAGTTTGGCTATTAGACTTTTTCCCGTCCCAGGAGGACCCATTAATAACATCCCTTTAGGTGGTCTTAGGTTGTATTGTTTGGCTCCAGATTCATTAAGCTTGACTACTACCTCATAGAGATATTTCTGTAATAAGTCATTACCCCCAGCACTTTTTACATCGGGTGAGGCAAAGAATTCCAATCCCAATCCTCGCCAGCGACTTATCTTGTGGTCTAGAATTTTTTCTACTAATTGCTCTGCATCAGTTTGACTGTATGTTGGCAATATAAGCTCTATTTCTCCATAGGGTAAACCCTGTAAAGCCGTTACTAACTTATGCCAATCTAACTCTTTTTCACCCAAATAAGTTCTCGCTAAAGTTTCTACACGAGCACGGTCTGGCAAGGGAATTTTAAATGTGGGAATACGAGCAGCTAACCTACTACCAAATTGAAGATATTCACCCAATAAGACAATATAAATAGAGCGATCGCCACTTCCATATTTACGATGTAAGTTAGTAATTAATGCTTCTCTCTCCCTAATTACCTCTGGCTCTAATTCTTCAAAATTACATAGATCGTCTAGTAAATATATTCCTGGAGGTATCTGCTCGGATTGTAAGATAAATTTAAGCAGAAAATTTGGCTCGACCTCCCTATTTATTTCTAGAGATGGAGTTAATTTAGCTGTTTTATCCTCTAACAGTTCTACTTTTTGTAACTTTTCATATCCCAAATTCCAGTAATAGAGTGGAATATTTAACTCCCAAGCAAAATTTTCAAAATACTGAAATAAAGTATCAATGTCAATAGGATTAATTTCTATAGCTGTAATTACTGTATTTAATCTAGAATGTTCCAGCCAATGTTTTAGGTGCATCTAATAGATTATCTTAAATTATTAAAATATTTATTAACCAATAAATTACCAGAATTATTTATGGATTTCTATTCCCCAGAAAGACTAGTTAATTTATCACTTTTGATTAGTTATTGATTTTTTTGAACCAAGAACTCTCTTACTAACTCTCTTCTGTCAAAGTAGGAAAACCTTTGTGATTTCTGAATCCTAGACCCCTTATACCGAAAACGATTGCCAGATTATTTTCTATTAAGAAATCCATTTTGAGGTTAAATCACTGAAATAACGCTTCTATCAGGTGTTGGGCGATCGCTTTCGGCAAGAGTGACAGAAAAGAGCTAAGCCGTTACGCATTTAATTTACTGGTTGAGAAAAGGCAGGAGAAAAAAACAAATATGCAATTTAAATGAATAACAGCTTAATTACTTTAATTATTAATTGCGCTTATCAGCGCGCGAGTTGGAAAAATCAATTGAAATTTTGGAGTTTAATTATGGCTACAGCTAGTCGTAGAACTGTGCGCTCTGCTAGTAAAAATGGTACTAGTGCCAATGGTAAAACTAGAGCTAAAACCAGAACATCAGCTAAAGTTACACCTGAAAAATTAGCTAATACCTTAATTGCTGCTGCTGAGAAGAAATTTGGCGTAAAGCTTGAAACCAGAGAACAAAGAATTAGCAAAAAAGTTGGTTATGCTACCAGAGAACGATTGGGGAAGAATCTCCTCGGCTTGGCTAAAGATGACTTTAGTTGGGATACCTGGAACAAAATCTTTGCCAAAATCTTTGGCGAACCTACTGCTCTTAAATATCCACCCGAAATTGTGGCAATGGCAATGGCAATCATCTATCACGATGTCCCCACTGAAGCTGAAGCAGCAGTCCGAGCTCTCATCGATTACAATGACCGTTCTCTAGAAGAGCGTAATAAACGCGAACGAGAAGAACGAGCTCGGGATTTGGATTTAAACGATATTGAGGAATTACTCGATGAAGATGATGAATTTGATGATGAAGAGGAAGAGGATTTAGATTTTGTCGATGAAGATGAAGACTTAGAAGATTTTGATGATGACGAACTTGACGACTTTGATGAAGATTAATCTATCTCAATCTAATTGAAAAATTGCTTTTAAACCCTATTACTTAATTACTTTAGGGTTTTTTTCTTCAAGCGAGCCAGCAGAAATATCGTTCGTTATTATTAGAGTAGCTAGCATCTTTGGCGATCGAGAGACGAATAGCATCAAGCTAGGTTAGGCGATCAGCGAAGCTGGCACGCAAAGCGTGATCGCATTTTCAAGGTTCTTTCCGAATAAAAAGTAGAGGAAGCGATTTTTACCCCTTAAGCTAGACACCATAAGACCATCATTGATGGCTAGTGTTGCCTGAATGCACGAGGATTCGTGCATTTACGCGCCTGGAGTATGTCAACTGCATATTGATTGGATTAAAATCATGGACGCTCTCACTCATAACTATGTCCGCGTAGCTCAAACCAGCACTCTTGAAGCCAAAGGTTATCTTGTCGTTCGGGTCGAAGGACAAACCATTGCTTTATTTCATCACAACGAGCGAATTTACGCCGTCGATAATCGCTGTCCTCACATGGGCTTTCCCTTACACCAAGGCTCGGTTTCTAACTGCATCCTGACTTGTCATTGGCATCATGCTCGTTTTGACCTCGAAAGTGGCGGCACGTTTGACCCCTGGGCAGATGACGTACGCTCGTTTCCCGTCCAAATTCGCTCTGGAGAAGTATGGCTCGATCTTACCGCTCGTCTCGATGCTAAGACCCACGCACGGCAAAGATTACTCGACGGTTTAGAACAAAGCATTTCTTTAATAATTGCTAAGTCCGTCCTCGCTGGCCTAGCAGAAAAAATAGAGCCAACAGAGGCTTTTCAAGTAGGGTTAGATTTTGGCGTACGCTATCGCGCTCGCGGTTGGGGTGCTGGTTTAACCATACATACCTGTATGATGAATCTCCTGCCCTATCTCGACGAACGAGACCGACCCCGTGCTCTATATCATGGTTTGGCAGCAGTAGCTGCTGAATGTGCGGGTCAACCACCTCGATTCGAGCAGCAGCCTTTACCTTTATCGGGACAGACTAAAGATAAGTTACCTTTGGAATGAAAACTGGTTTCGTCAGTTTATCGAAGTCCGCGATTCTAGAGGTGCAGAACGCTGTTTGGTTTCGGCTATTAAACTCGGTGTCGAGCGCCAGCAAATTGCTCGAATGCTGTTTGCCGCTGCTACCGACCACCGTTATCTCGATGGCGGACATACCCTTGACTTTACTAACAAGGCACTCGAAGCTCTCGATGCTGTGGGATGGCAAAATGCTGCTTCGGTATTGACTAGCTTGGTTCGAGGCTATGCGAGTGCCGAACGGAAAGAAGAGTCTAATGCTTGGCGCTATCCCATAGATTTAGTTGCTATTTTAGAGAAAGCTTTTGAACGATTAGACTCAGCGAGCGCCAAAGGGGAGGAAAAACGAGGCAGTTGGACTGATAAAGAACGACTAGTAGAAGTATTATTAGGGGAAGACCCTCAGGCGAGCGCCGATTCTTTGTTAGAAGCATTAGGAAATGGTGCTGCTTTTGAGGAATTAGCTGCTACTGTTACCTATGCTGCTGCCCTAAGAATTGCCCAATTCTCTACTAATAATGATTTTAGAGATTGGAATACGGCGCATCATTCTTTTACCTTTGCCCATGCCGTCGAGTCAGGATTGCGGCGAGTCCCCTCTCCATTGCTGTTACGAGGAGTTTTTGATGCGGCGATGACCGTATATCTCAACCGCTTTTTAAATGTTCCTCCTGCCCGCCTCCCAGAACCAGGAGCGACGGTTGCTAAGCCAGAAGAGTTACTCGCACAATTGCCAGAACTACTAGACCGTCAGCAACAAGTTGACGAAGCAGGTAAATTAGTCGCTCGCTATCGCGTGCAGTGGGGGGAATTCCGACCGATTACTGGCAACGCTAGGAAAATTACTGTTGCGTGAAGACCGAGATTTTCACACCATTCAGGAAATAGAAGTCGCTTTTAGTCAGTACGCTCGGCTGCGGAAAACCCAAGCGGGAATTCACGTTTTGGTGGCTGCTACCCGCTATTTAGCCGCTCACGCTCCTACTAGACGCTCTCAAGGACAAACTTATGAGATGGCGGGAAAACTACATCTAGGCGAACGAGTCTTTGAGTCTTGATAAGCGCAGAATCGAAAAACCAGGGAATTGATTGTTCTCGCTTCTTTTCTTTGACAACCTATTGACACTCTCCTGAATTCTATTCAGGAGATTCTTGGCTCAACGACAAAACTTACCCTGACAAGTTCTCACCAGCCAAGATAGAGGCTTCATCTCCCCAAGCTTGAAATCCGACATGACCTGCCGTACTCAATCCAATCGAGAGTATGTTTCTGGCTGCATTTTCATCTCGATCTAAAACACAGCCACATTTACACTTATGAGTTCTGGTACTGAGAGTTTTCGTTACTTTTGCTCCACACTCAGAACAATTAACCGAAGTGTATTGAGGTGAAACAGCAATCGTTATTTTGCCAAACTTGTACCCAAAATACTCAAGCCATACTCTAAATTGATACCAACCCGCGTCAGTTATTGACTTGGCAAGATTATGATTTTTCACCATATGGGCAATTCTTAAGTCTTCATAGGCGACTACATCGTTAGATGTGATTACGCATCGTGCCAGTTTGACGGCATGATCTTTACGTTGCCTACTTATCTTAAGGTGCTTCAAGGCATATCTTTTTCTTGCTTTGTGATAGTTGTTGGACTGAGGTTTTTTACCCTTGACATATTTCTTAGACTTACGGCGATTCAATCGGTTAAGTGCTTTTTCGCCTTTTCGATAAAACCTTCGGTTCTCAACTTGATTGCCCTTGTGACATACTCTCTAGCATCGTTGACCCTGAATTCGGGAATAAACGGCTCGCTGGGATGAGGCAAAATTTGGTCGATACCCCTTCCCGTCATTACGTCACCACCCAAGAAGATGATGATTCGATTCTCTTGGTTGGATAAGGGATGATTAGCTGGAGATTGAACTGTTTCCATGGTGTCGAGTCGGCTAACAACTTTAATCCAACTCATCTCTTTCTCTTGAGCAAATAACTCTACTTTTAGTTTGCCTCAATTAGACAGAGTATGGGCTTATTTAATCTCAAATAGTTCTACAGCATACTTATGCAGCCCAAAAACTCTCAGGGCTAAATGGAACAGGGGCTTTCATTCTTTTCGACAACATCTTTTTGTGTTTGTAATTCAAATAATGAACCTCTTGCTATTGCTAAAAAACGAATATAATCTTTATCGCTATATCTTCCTTTCCCTTCTGCTATGTTTGAGCTAACTGACAAGTATATTTTTTGGGGATCATCGCTTGGTGAGTAAATGCAGGACTGGTGAGCTTCATCATTACCTCCTGGGTATTTACCAATGGGTTAACCAATAAATAGGCTGTCGCGAACACTATCACTTTTAAGAAAACATGGCTGCTCATCAATAGTTCTCCTGACTTGGGAACATTATTTGTTGAGGTTTTCTTGACAGAATATTTTAATTTTATTTAGTTATAGATCGATAACCTGAGGACTCTGTGAAGAAAATTGCGCTAGTAAAGGGGAGTTTTTCCCTTTGATTACGAATGCATTATTTTATTACCCCCGATAGATTCGTAGTAAACCCCCGACTAATTGCTAAAGTCAGTCCACGAGCTACATCATCTAAATTAGCAGTACGACCGTAACTAACTTTGATACCAGAACGATTTACATCAGCGATCGCCTGAAGAGTTTGAGGCATAATCTTAACTCCCAAGTTGACAACACTCTGACTGTGATTAATTTGGAAATTGTAGACACGACTTACTCCTCCAGCATCAACGGTTTTAGCTACTAAATTAGTAATTTTAGTGGTTGTTGCCCCTGGAAATTCTAATTCTTCAATAGGCAACAGAAAGATAGTTTGCGCCATACCCGACTGGATGGGAAAGTCGGTATTGTAAACTACTTTGGAGGCATCCCCCAAACCAAGATAAGAAATCGCTTCATCTGTAGCCGAAAAATCAATTACAGCAATTCTGCCTGGATTAACAGAGACATTTATTCCACTGGCGATCGCCGTTTCTTGACCGACCTGCTCGTAGTTTAAATTTGCTACTACAGTCGATTCTGCTGCTAATACCGATGCTTGAATTTGAAACACCCCACTCGCAACTGCTAACAAAGTCAAATTGGAGAGTTTTAATATTTTTGAGAATTGCATTGGGCTAAAAATTTATGTATGAGTTGAGTAATCAAAAACTAAATTCCCAGAAATATCCAGTCATCGCGCTGAAAACTAAAGAAGGGAATTGATTAGAGTCGAGGATGGTATTTCTACCTATCCCCTCTCGTCCGAAACCGTGCGTGAAAGTTTCCCTTCACACGGCTACTCAATGTGTTTATCGTTTACACCGAGACTCCCCAAGTACGACAGGAACATCATCAACCCATTTATAATCAACTTTTTCCCACTCTTTGTGTAATTTCTGTAGGAATTTCCTATGTTCGTGTTGGTTGATATGTATCATGTCTTCAAAGGTTTTAACGTCGTGGCAATGTCTGTGTAGGAGTTGTAGATTGTCGTATGAATCCTTTCCGCCGATGGCTTTGGGGATAATGTGGTCGATTTCTACTACGTCTTCCTCACGAAAATATAGTCCGCATAGATTACATTGGCCTTTCTGAAATTTAATCAGTCTGGCAACTCGCATCGGCGTTTCTGGATACTCGCCTCTGCGTTTACTCCAATATTTGGCTCTGCCATCATAAGGACTGGAATCGCCTTTGATTTTGACATAGCTGATAGAGCTACATTTAATTTGGGTATGTTTTATTAACCAGAGTGGATTAGTGTCTCCGTCTCTAGTAGCGAATACCCAATTATCGTTGCCAAAGGTTGTCCAATACTTTTGATATGCTGCTTTAAGTGAGCCTGTTTTTCTTATGCCCCATCTTCTCAGCTTAGAGTATAGTCAGTAGATGGACAAGTTTTTGATTGGCGCGATCGCCATGGGGACAAACTGGACTTTCCCCGGCATTTATTAGTACTAATGTTTTAGTCGAGTGAATAGAAAATAAGTATTACTTATATTTTTTA
>JASJDJ010000149.1 GCA_030065635.1 Xenococcaceae cyanobacterium MO_188.B32 | reverse complement strand
AGGTTCATGACAATGACACCGATAGCTACAGTAGTCAGTAGTTGGGTATCGCCCCTGACCAATACATCATCGGTAAGTAGTTGCATCATTAAAGGAGAAGCCAGAGAAAGCAGTCCCACGCCGAAATTAATAACAATGGCTAACAGCAGAATATGACGATAGGGCCAAACCCTCTGAATATAGCGACTAAAACCACCTACTTTGTCATTTTCTTGTTGGTAAAAGCGGGTATCATCTGGTGTCAAGAGCAGCATAATGCCATTTCCCCAACCTGTGATTAACTCTTGGCGGGTAAGGTAGCGGATGCCTACGGCAGGGTCGGCAATGACATATTTCTTGCCTTTTTTACCGTATAAAACCACCCAATGATAGCCTTTCCAGTGAATGATGGCTGGTAGGGGTACTTCCGAAAGGCGATCGATAATTTCATTGGTGGCTTTGACTTGACGGGCATTGAATCCGAAGACTTCTGCACCTCGGTTTAAGCCGAGTAGGGTAGTTCCTCGCGAACCCGTGCCGACTGCTTCGCGGATGCGACTGATGGCAAAGGTACGTCCGTGGTGTTTGGCAATAGTGGCGATGCAAGCAGCACCACAGTCTTCTTCACTGTGTTGAAGGACAATTGAATATTTCATTTTTAAGACTTGCACGGTAGGAAAAAATATCGGGGCTTTTTGCCCCGACAATCAGCGTAGTTCAAAAATCCAGATATTAGGGTAACGCTTTTAGCCTTAAATCAATCGCTAAAACTTCTGCTACGCAAAGATTTTACTCTTTTATACTTCTGACGAAGTATAATCCTGTTTTGAATGACACTGGTTATAGTTTTAAAACACGCCCTAGCTTATACGACTCTTCTGAGGGATGAAAGTTTATCATTAAACCCTAAATCTGTTAGATTCCAAGTTCCTTCAGGTACAAAACGAAATTGACCCGTATAATTGATATGTTCAAATAATTGCCAAACTTCACCCTTAGAAACTGTAATTGAAGAAGCTTCATCATTGAAACCGTCGTTCACTAAATTGCTATCAAGAGAATATCTAGTAATGCCCCCTCCTTGTCGATTAATATGCCGATAGATAGTTGCATATCCCCCTTCGACTACAGCACTTTCTTTGGGTGTTAATTCGGTGAACAGTTGTTCGTTTGCAGTCATTTTGTCAATATTTGACATGGTGTTTCTCCTTAATTTAAGTTTTTGGAAAATTGAGTCTTTAAAAGCTCTATTAACAGAGTAAAAATAACAGGCTTGAAAATCATTAACCCTTTTTCCAAAGTTTGATGCGGGTAAAAGAATCGAGTAGTGGGAATTGCCAGTAAGAGAAGTTGCAGATATCTGCAAGTCAATTCAGAAAAAGTCAAAAATACACGCTGGTTTGTAAAATTTGCTATGAAAAAGCGATCGCCTGTCCCAAAATAAATAAACGCGATCGCTCTAAAGAAAAAGATGAATGAAACTAAAATTAATAAACGATAAAATCATCCCTAACCAAACTCAAACAACTAGCTATACTATCCATTTTTGTCTGTCCAGAAGCACTCAAAATAACATCGTTATTAAAACTGGCACAAATAACATTATCTGAGAAATTATATTTTCGAGTTTTACCATGTGATATTGAGCAATTTAGGGATTTTATCGAATATTTTCCCCTTTTAGTCATAAAATTTTTAGGATTCATTTGTCGAAAAATAAGCATATTTCTGAAAAGTAATTGAATCTTTAAAAGTTCTATTAACAGAATAAAAATAACGAGAGCGAAAGTCTTTGACTCTTTTTCCAAAGTTTGATGTCAGAAAATGAATCGGGTAACAGTATGTTTCACCAAGAGGGGTTGCAGATATCTGCAAGTCAATGTGTAGAAAACGCCTAAAAAGGTTGATATTGAAGGGAGAAATGAAAACCGTTTTCTTGTAGCGAGTCTCCTTGGTTATCCACTTCGACCAAAGGAATACCATAATCGAGGCGTAAAGCAAAATCAGAGCCAATTTGCCAGCGCAAACCTGTTCCCAAGCTAGCAATAGTAGAGGTTTTGGGGTCTGGGTCATCGTTATTCCAGACTGTGCCAAAATCGAAAAAGGAAATTAAATCTAACTGATGACTTGAGTTAGAAACCAGGGAAAAACGACCCTCAAGAGAACCAACAATGCCATTATCAGTAACAAATTGACTTTGCCGATAACCTCTAACCGTATCAATACCACCAACGCTAAAGCGTTCGAGAGAAAGTAAAGAATCTGGGGTAAGTTGAGCATTAATTCTTGCTAAGAACAAAAACCTTTTTGGAAACTGTTTGACATACTGAAATTGTCCCCGCCAGGCAAAGAAACTCCCGTCAGTACCTGTATCGTTAATGGTTGCGTCAAAAGCATCGATGCCAAAACTCAACTCCGAGCGGGCTGCTAATATCCGATCTGGGTTACGATCTACCCAATCTTGGGAAAAGCGTAGCACTGTAACATTAGCTTCTCCATCATTTCCATTCCCATCCCGCGCTCCTACGGAAAAAGAAAATGGTTCGTTGAGTAAAAAAGTTTGACTGCGACGAATATCTAGGGCAAGAGCGAGGGCTAATTCGCTTTCTGGGGACTTGAGAACTGGCTGACGCAAACTAAAAGACAGGGAGTCAGATTCGCTACTGATGTCAAATTTACGAAAATCATCTTCTATGATATCGCTGTCGTTGTTGCTGTATCGTACGCTGAATGTCCCGTCGCGGGGATTTATGGGAATAGTATAACTAAGATCGTAGGAATCGAGTCCTTCAGTGAGATCGTATTTAAAATTAATGCGATCGCCAAAACCTAACAAATTATCATGGGCAAGAAAAGCACTACCTCGGTAGGAACCAATGCTGGGAGAGCGATCGTTGGCAGCTGTAATTCCAGCATGAAAAACTGGGGCTTCTCTTAAATCTAACCGTAAAATATTACTCCCAGAAATTCGTCCTGGGAGCAACTCGGCATTTACTTGTTTAAAAAGGGGATTGAGTTGTAGAACTTGCAGTGCTTCTAGCAATTTTTGTCGGTTTAAGGGCGGATTAGTGGCTAACTCAAGACGGCTACGCACATATCCTTTTTGTAGGCGTTTCAAACCAGTAATTTCTATATCTTCTAACTTTCCTTCAATAATTTGAATTCTTACTATGTCTTCTAATACTTGATTGACTGGCAAAAAAGCCCCCGAAGTAATATATTCATTTTCGATATATAACTGAGTAATCGTCGATCGCAGCTTGAGTAAATCCTCAAAGGTTATTCCTCGATCGTTGACTTGGGCTTGAATAATGCAATACTGGTCAGATTGAGAATTGTCATCTTGAGAATCGCTGTCTGGAAGGGATATATCGCAAATAATTTCTGCTGCTTCAAGGTTCTCAAATTCCTGGGAATTGATTTTCTCGATTATCTCTGTTTGTAGAACGGTACTTCCCCAGATTTCAATTTGTTCAACTGGTAAGCTATCCTTAGTTAGAGGTGGTTCTTGCGATGGTGGGGGAGTCGCAGGGATTTCAAGCTGGGGTTTGGGCTTGGTTGGCGGAGGTTCTTCAGGAAGAGGGGCTTCTGAGGGACGGGGCAGAGTTTGTTCGATAATTTCTGGAGCATTGGGCGGAATATCTACTCCTGCTGGGGGGGAAGATTGAGCCACTACCTTGAAAGGTAAGCTAGCCAAGGGTAAAAAGATCGATCCATAAAATACCATTGGGTTTAACGCTATACCCATTTAATTACCTCCTCTCATAACTAAAAGCCAATAACTATTGCGCTTTAGACAAAGAAGCTTTAACCTAAGCTCGCAAGGGTTAAGATTAAGGACAATCGCGACTGATAATTAACTGTCCGTTAGGAAGTCGAAATACTCCCGTCGGTTCCACAATCGGGTCGCCACTTTTCCACGGTCGATAAGTACGGGAACTTAATTTGGGCAAATTAGTAGAGGTTTCCTTTTCTGGTAGAGTCCTTACATTGCCAGTAGGTAAAGGGGATACCGCAGCATCTCCAGGACGAGTTGGTAAGCCACCAGCACCAGGTATGGTGAAGTTTCCTCTTTGCTCTTCGCTGCGGACGATACAACTATTAGCAAGTAATTCATTTGTATTGATTAAATTTTCTGGCAATTCGATCAGGCTATTTTGGATGAAACTAACATCGGGTAATGTGATTACGCCATCTACAACACCACTAGCATTCACATCAACGCGATCGTTGCCATCTAGAGTAGTCAAATCGGTATCTTCGGGTGCAGGACGAAAACTTTCGCCGAAGAAAGCGGGGCTATTCAAATTGATATTTCCCCCTCGACCATCGCGGGCAAAAGCAAAGATATCACTATCATCAAAAGCAATAATAGAATCAGCAGTGAGGTTAATATTTCCGCCACCACCAGCCCCGCTATCTACATTAGTGGTAATATCACTATCACTACGCAAATGAATATCTTGAGCAGAGATATTAATAGCTCCACCAGAAGAGCGATCGGCAGCAGTAGTAATATCGCTATCATTAGCCGTTACATCCTTGGATGCTTCGATAGTTATATTGCCAGCTTTACCTTCTTCTTCGCTACGGGCTGAAATTTGCGATCGCCCTCTGAGGGAAAGTGCTTGGGTCTGAAGATTGATATTGCCCCCCTGACCCTTTGCTCTTTGATTGACGGTAGTAGAAATAGAGCTGCGATCGAGAACAATATTTTCAGCATCCTGTACTAAGACATTTCCTGCATCTCCCACCCCAGATGTGCTGGCAGTAATTTCGGAGTTGTTTAAGAAAAGATTGCGAGCTTTAATTTCAATGTTACTAGGAGTAGTAGATTTCCCATTGGCTTGGATTTCGGTGGAAATTTTGGCGTTATTGGTCAGGGTAAGACTCTCAGCAGCCTTATCTTGATTATCGATCAAGATACTACCTGCATTTCCTTGTCCATTAGTAAAAGCATTGATTTCAGCTTGGGAAAAGTTAATGCGATTTGCATCTAATTTAATACTGCCAGCACTACCTTCTCCAGATGTAGAGGCTGAAACTTCTAAACCATCGGCTAAATTTAAGTTTTGGCTGCTGAAATTAATATTGCCAGCATTACCACTACCAAAGGTTTCGGCGGTTATTTTTCCTTCTCCAGATATGCCAATAGTTTGAGGTGCTGAAATATTGATATCACCACCTTTTCCAATAGCAGAAGTTGATGCTGAAATAAAACCCTGGTCGGTAAAACTTATGCCAAGAACGAGGTTATCTTTATTTGGTTGAATGCTTAAATCCCCTGCTGGTGCTTGAGACTTAGTTTCGGCAAAGACTCCGAGTTTACCCGAAATATTCAAGTTGGCAGCATTAATGTTAATATTTCCTCCGCCTTCGGAGTTAGTAGAATTCTCGTTTACAGTGGCACTAATTTGGGCATTCTCGCCAATAGTTACTGTCGGAGAAGTAATGTTAATATCCCCTGCTTTTCCTGCTCCCGATGTTTCGACAGTGAGGTTACTATTAAGACCCAGAGTTATACTTTCAGAAGCATTAATAGTAATACTTCCGCTATTTCCAGATGCCTCAGTCAAAGCTGATATGGTTGCTCCTTCAGAGATATTGAGTTCGGGGGAAATGATCTCAATATCCCCTGCTTTTCCTGCTCCAGTGGTTTCTGCAAATATACCAGAATCAGCCCCATTGAAAATAATGTTATCGGTAATAGTTAGAGTAATATCTCCTGCCTGAAAATCTGTGCTAGTAGTAGCAGAAATTTTACTGTTACTTGATTCGAGAGTATCTGCTTGAATATCTACATTTCCTGCTATTCCTTGTCCATTGGTACTGGCAGTAATTGCTGAGTTGTTTAAAACCAGATCGCGGGCTTGAATTTCAATGTTACTAGGAGTATTGGATTGTCCATTGGCTTGGATTTCGGTGGAAATTTTGGCGTTATTGGTCAGGGTAAGGCTCTCAGCAGCGTTGTCTTGATGATTGATAAAGATACTACCTGCATTTCCCTCTCCATCGGTAAAAGCATTGATTTCAGCTTGGGAAAGGTTAATGCGATTTGCATCTAATTTAATACTGCCAGCACTACCTTCTCCAGATGTAGAGGCTGAAACTTCTAAACCATTAGCTAAATTTAAGTTTTGGCTGCTGAAATTAATATTGCCAGCATTACCACTACCAGAGGTTTCAGCGGTTATTTTTCCTTCTCCACTAATATTAATTGTTTCTGGTGCAGTTAGATTTATATCTCCTCCTGCTCCACTAGCCGTAGTCAATGTAGAAAGAATAGCAGTATCGCTAAATTTAATATTTAGTTTGCTTTGTTCTGTGTAGGGTTGAATTTTAAGAGTACCAGCAGGTGATACTCCTTGGGTTTCAGCAAAGATACCGAGTTTACCTGTTAAGTCTAAGTTTGAAGTATGGATAGTGATTGAGCCTCCACCTTCGGTGTTGGTAGAAGTTGCGGTAACCGTGGCACTGATTTCTGCATCTTTGTCAATAGTTAGGTTAGGAGTAGTGATAAATATATTTCCTGGCTTACCAGCAGCATTAGTCTCTACACTAATTTGACTATTATCTGTTAATGTTACAACTTGAGATGCATCTATAGTAATAGTTCCACCATTACCAGTGCCTCTTCGAGCAGCAGCGAGTACAGATCCATCTTTATCTATAATTAGTTGAGGCGTATTTATCTTAATATTTCCTGCTTTTCCTGAGCCTAGAGTAAATGCATTAATTAGAGAATCAGATATCAATAATTTCTCGCTAATGTTTAGCGTAATATCACCAGCATCAAAATTAGGAGCGGCTCCAGTTCCGATTGCACTACTAATATTATTATTAGCTAGTTCTAAAATATTGGCGTTGATAAAAATATCACCCGCATTTCCACCACCATTTGTATTAGCGGAAATCGCAGCATCGTTAGTTACACGAAATAAATTTGTCGTTATATCGATTGTGCCTCCAGTACCAATTGCTTTACCAGTCACTCTACTCAGAACACCACCAGGTCTTCCTCTAGAAAAACTTTTCCCATCCAACAAAATTAAATCATTGGTTTTAATCTTAATGGTTCCTGCATCTCCAATTCCAAAAGTATTAGAATCTAATATTCCGCCCTTTGTAAGTTTAAGAGAGTTAGCTTTAATTTCAATCCCACCAGAATTGCCTACTGCCGTATCATTAACTTGAGTGTCTGCACGGCTTGGGTCTGGCAATACAACTTTACCTTCCCCATCAAATACAACTTTGCCTTCCCCATCAAATCTAACTTCCCCTGTAGCGGTAATTTTGATGCCTCCAGAATTACCTTTTCCTTGGATACTAGAAGTTACAGCAGCACCATTAGTAACGGACATAGAACCAGTAGTAATTTCAATCCCTCCAGAATTACCCTCCGCTTTCTCATATACATTACTCACTATTCGACTGCTAGATCCATTCCTTCTTTCTCCGTCAATTAATACTTTATCCGTTGCGCTTAGAACAATATCTCCTCCCACAGCACCAGGGTTTCCCATATTTGGAGATATTCCTGCTAAAAAGCTACTTCCTCCTGTTAACTCTAAATTTCTAGCGTTGACATTAATAGAGCCTCCACCTCCAGCAAGTACATCAATAGAAGCACCATTAGAAAAAAAGACATCACCTCTAGTTACACCATCAGGAAAACTCAAACTACCATCACTATTAAATTCGATTGTTCCTGCTTCGGTTAACCCTCCTACATCTACTCTTCCCCCTGGAGCTACTAAACCTCCACCATCTACAATCAAGTCACCTCCTACTAAAACTAGATTTTTACCTGCATCTACAGCTAAAAATCCCCGATTAGTAATCGCCCCATTTCCCTCAGAACCATATTGCACCCCCAAAGGAACACTGACAGTCAATAAAGGCGAATGATCGGGATTCTTGGCACTAAACTCAAACCCATCCCCAAAAACCAAACTATCCCCCGTACTCATCACCAAAGAACCAGCAATATCTAGCTGGGCATTAGCACCAAACAAAATACCATTGGGATTGAGGAAATATAGATTCGCTGCCCCATCTACCCCCAAAGTCCCCAGAATATTAGAAGGATTTCCACCCGTTACCCGACTGAGAATATTTTCAATTCCTACTGGATTGGTAAAATAAACTCTCTGTCCTTCATTGACATTAAATTCAGAAAAACTGTGGAACAAATTAGCATCACGGATTGCTCCCCCTTCAATTAACTCGGCTGGAAGCCCGCGAACATTAGTATTAGAATTTACTACAGAACTTTCCGCACCCAAACTATTATCAGGCGAAATCTGAGCCGAAACACGATTAGCGATCGCTATTAACATCAAATAACCAGTGAGGGAGAAGGCTCCACTCACTGCTAGAAAACTGTCTTTCTCTATCCACCAACTGTGTAACCTAGCTTCTACCACAGTTTTTACCCTTATAGTGAAATTTTTATATGTTCGTTGCTAACATCACACAATACATCAAAAAGATCTTAAAAACTTTCATTCTTTCTGTATTTTTGCTTGCAGAAATTAGAAATATTAATTGCGTCAAATAACCTATCAATTTCAGCTAAGAAATCATAAAATTGAACTTAACAATACCCAGTTTAACAGGAAAATCTTAAGATATTTTTAATCTTTCCTCTTGGGAATTTTTTGATGAAATTCAACAAATAGTAACAATAATAAACAAAGAAAAATAACAAGATTTAACAAAATTTCTAGCCAAAAACCTGATTAACTTTTTTTTGTTACCAAGGCTTTATTCATACATTAAAACCTTTGCGGTCAAATCCGAAATAACTAAACTCTCTATGCTCTACAAATTTCTTCGTCTCCGCGTCCGCTACCAGCAAGGCATTCTCTTTCTTGGTAGTTGGCTCTTTTGCTTATGGCTGGGTCAATTTCCCGCAACCATTGTGCAGTCAAGCTGGGGAGAAATAGCTATTGCCAGTAATGAGAGTCAACTAGTACAACAAGGAGTAGAAAGCTACCAAGCAGGAGATTATTTTCAGGCGATCGACTATTGGCAACAAGCCATAAAATCTTTTCAAAAAACTGAGAACAGATTTAATCGGGCGATCGTTGCCGAAAATCTAGCCAGAGCCTATCAGCAAATCGGTCGCATTGATGAAGCGATCGACTATTGGCAGCAAGCGCTCGAAGACTATCAACAACTCAAATACGATAAAAAACAAATCGGCAGGATTTTAACCGAACAAGCCCAAGCCTACAGTAGCATCGGTCAACCCTGGCAGGCGATCGCTCTTTTGTGTGGTTTATCTGATGCTGAAGAAGATGATGACGAAAATTCTGGTTGTATCCGTGGAACTGCTATAGAGATTGCTCACACGACTCAAGACGAGCCAGGAAAAGTAGCTGCATTGGGAAGCTTGGGAAAAGCATATCGTCAGATAGGAGATTACGATTCAGCTTTAGGTAATCTGGAGGCTGGTTTAGAGACTGCCGAAAAGATTGGCAACGAAACTTACAAAGTCTCTCTCCATAATATTATAGGCAATGTTTATACTAATTTGGCTCAGATTAAATACCGCCGTGCCAATTCCGCCCAGTCGATCGGCGACGAACAGGATGCAGACAAGCTAGAAAAAGAAGCCAATGATTATGCTGCTTCAGCTTTAAAATCTTTGCAAAAAAGTCTTGAACTAGCTCGTATACAAGCAGATCGAGCTGGGGAACTGCGAGTCCTCCTCAACATAATTCCCATTGAAGACCGCATCTCTAATAATGAGTTAGCAACAGAACTATTAGCCAAAGCCCACTCCCTACTTGAAGATAAAAAACTACCGAATACTAGAGAAAAAGTTTATGCTGCGATTAACTTAGCTTACCTAGATGAACTTGTTGCCAATCCCGAGCGAACATTTGATACTTTTTCTCGAACTGAATGTTTTAATAACCCCCAAAGACAAGCTGAAGCAGAAAAACTATTCGATCGAGCGAGAGAAATTGCCGTTAACCTAAAAGATAATCGCTCCCTTTCCTTTGCTTTAGGGGAATTGGGTAAACTCTACGAATGTCGCCATGACTATCAGCAAGCATTAAAATTTACCGAAGCAGCACGCTGGAGAGCCGATCAAGAACGGTTAGCTCAAGATAGTCTCTATTTATGGGAATGGCAAGCAGGACGCATTTTTCATAAACAAGCAAATGAATTGAATAAACAAGGGCAAGAAAAAGCAGCAAGGGAAAAAGAGTCCCAGGCAATTGAAGCTTACGAAAGGGCGATCGCTATCTTAGAAGGTGAGAATGCAGAGCTAGAAGGAGGTATCCGCAGCGATATTCTTAACGCCGATCGAGATTTACAATTTGACTTTCGCGATACTGTTGCTCCACTTTACCGTCAGTTTGCCGAGTTAATGCTAGAACAAGCTGCTTTGCCCCCCGAACAAGCTATCAAGTCTCAGGAAACAGCATTACAATCTGCCCGTCAAGCTCTTGATTCCCTGCAATTGGCAGAATTACAAAATTACTTTGGTAATGAATGTTTATTGAGAAGTTTCGAGTTTAAAAATGTTGAAGAACTAACCGAAGAATCTGCCCAGACAGCTTTCTTTAGCTCAATCATCCTCAAAAACCGCACTGCTATTATTGTTACTCTTCCCAACCGTACCAAACTGTTTAAGTTTATAGATATAGATAATCAAACTTTGAGGAGGAAAATAAACGAATTTCGTAAAAGTCTAGAAGACGACAGTGAAATTTACTACGACACGACTCAGGCACAGCAACTTTACCAATGGATAATCGCACCTTTCGCCGACGATCTTCAACAGACTAACATTAAAAATCTGGTTTTTAGTCAAGATGGAATTTTACGGAGTATCCCTATGGCAACCCTCCACGACGGTCAACAATTTTTGGTGGAAAACTATGCTATTGCTACTACTCCCAGTCTAAATGTCACTTCTGTTCCTTCTGTTAAGTCTAAAAGATATAGTGCTTTAATCTTAGGTTTAACAGAATCCGCACAACTAGAAGATCAAATTGCTTACCGCGCTTTGGATAACGCATCCTCAGAACTCAGTCAAATTCAAGACCTTTTTTCCGATAGCCTTATTCTCCAGAATGACGAATTTACCCACCAGAACTTAAAAGAAGAACTCGCTAAAACTAGCTATCCCATCATTCATATGACAACTCATGGTCAGTTTGGTACAGATCCTGAAGATGCCTTTTTAGTTACGGGTAAAAATCCCGAAACAAAGAGCAATGAAAAGCTGATAATTACAGAGTTAGAGAATAGCCTCCGCAGTATCCGCGATCGCGATGAGTTAGTGGAATTACTTGTCCTCACTGCCTGTCAAACTGCCGTCGGGGATGAAAGAGCAGCTCTCGGTCTAGCTGGAGTAGCCGTGCAAGCTGGTGTTAGCAGCGCGATCGCGTCCTTATGGTATGTTCCAGACGATTCAACCGAATTTTTGATTACGCAGTTCTATCAAAATTGGAAAACAGGAATGAGTAAAGCTGAAGCTCTTAGCAAGGCTCAAAGTCAACTAATTAAGAATGACGATAAATATGCTCATCCCCTCTACTGGGCAGCCTTTATTCTCATTGGTAATTGGTTGTAAAATTAACGTTCTCGCTCGGCAATCTGTCGCAAATCTTCAACCCACTGTTCTAATTTTCGCCGTTCCTTGTCGTTTGATATTTCGTTTAATTGGTCTGCTTCAACCGTAGCAAGCTGATGTAATAATTCCGCACCTACTGCTCCCAGTTGTGATGGGGGAGCTGTTCTCAAAGCTTCTCCCAAGGCACCATACCATAAACCACTTTCGCCATAAGCTTTGACTCTCGCAACACTATCTATTGGAACTGTATCCTTCGTAATATTTGGAAGCATAGGGATAACTCTCAAATCTGCTCTTGTCTTAAGATCGTTTGAGGGACGATTAAGATCGCAACGAATTCTTACCTCCCAGAGATAGGTTTTATCCACTTTTAAATTTGGCTTATCTTCCGACCAAGTGAACTTCATAATTCCCGACAGACTATTCATTGTAATCGGCTCGCTAATTGGCTGTGGTCGATCGTTAGCATCGTATTCAAACAGCCTGAATTCCACAGGTAAAGACTCGGAAGCATTGGGAACAAACCAAACAAAAGTTGGATGTCTTGAAACTGTTTGTCCCACATGAGTCTTGGGAGCGAGAGCAGTAAGTGGAATATCTTCAATGCGATCGGGCATAGCCTGCCAGCGAAGCCGATCGCAATTACCTCTAGAACCAGCAGTGATTGAATAGGAACTAGGGCGTTTTTGTTTGGGAGGAGGCTTATAAGCTGCAAGAGCTACTGAAACAGAAACGATTGAGCCAAGAGCGATCGCAATGGTTAATAGTGTAAAGATACAATAGTCTTGAAAGGATTGCGGAGTTTTGAGTTTCATTTTTCCTGAAGAATTAATACTGGGAATTTTGGAAAGAAAGAAATTTCTCAAATTTAGAACGAATCTGGTTCACAAAACCTTGATTTTGCTCGGTTAATTTCCATGTTATCTTGCAGAGAGTACCTTTTGGTTTAACAGTCTGACGCTTAAATTTTCCTCCCAATAGTTTTTCCAGGTCTCGGCATTGTCTTGTCCCTTGACCTTGGGTGGAGGAGATCTTACCAGATCCATTATCTTCAATTGTCAGAATGTATCGATCTTCTTTTTTTGTACCACTAGCAATCAATCGGGTTGCTCCTTGAGCGTGTTTGCCAACATTACACAAAGCTTCTTCAAGAAATGAACAAAGCTGTTGCTTTTGCTTAGAATTTAAGTAACAAGGCTCAATTGGATCGAACTTAACAATCTTGGCTTTAATAGTTCTAAAGTTAGGAAAGTAAGGTCGCTTAAAAGTCTCACTATAAACTATCTGAAAAAGTTCATCTATGGAAAGACTTAAATCAAGAACTCTGCCATTTCCTAGATGGAAGCTTTTTGGTTCAATAATTAAATTCTGTAGAAACTTATCTTGCTCGGAAACTTGGATTTGGTCTGATTCCTGTTGAAGATAATCGCTAATACTCCTAATTTCCCTGTTTAAGTTCTCAAGTTCATCAAATAATTTTTCTCCGAATACATCTTGTTGGCGAACCCGTCTCTGAATATAGGCTAAAGTTTGTAAAGGTCCATTATGTATAATTTTAAAAGCGTTCTTAATTGCATTTAAGCGTTCTTGAATAATGAGGCTTTTAACTTCAATTTGATACTTTAAAGCTCGTTCGTTTTGATAAAAAGCGGTATAGGCTATGCCATTGATAATAAAAACGAGCCAAGCAGGTACAACGGGAATCCACCAACCTCCTCCCCAAAGCAGAAGATAACCTACTCCTATGGGGACAAAGCTAACTATAACAACCCCAAAAAGATTTTGTAATGGCGATCGAAAGATCCTGCCAAGTGGAATAGCGAGAAGACCACAGGCAATAATCCATAGATATTCCCAGCCATCTGTCCAAGTTTTTAACAGCGATCGCCTGTCAAGGATAGCACTGATGATTTGACTAGTGGCATGGGCGTGAAACTCCGCACCCTTAATAACCCCAGGTGGATTCACATTGGCGATCGCTGTTGTATTGATCGTATCTTTGATGCTGTCAGCCGTTATCCCGATAATAACGATGCTATCTCTCAACCAATTAGAATCTTCTACTCGATCATTCACAATATCTTGGAACGAGAAAGTCCGAAATCTGACTTTACCCCTCCGAAAATTAAGAACTACTTGAACTCCTCCATCATCAGCTCCGACATATCCTCCTGTGTTGGCCAAAAAACGAGGTAACTCAGCTTCTCCAAATCTTATAGCATCTGGATCGCGAATACCATTTTCAAGAGTAATATTTCTAGTCTTTAAATAAGTTTCTGCCAGTCGTAAAGCTAGAGAAAAGACGTACTCCTCTCTTGATTCATCTTTCCAGGTGCTTAGAAGGCTTCGCCTAACATTACCATCGGCATCTGGAAGAACATCGCTAAAACCTATTTTTTCTCTGGGTAATTCTGCTGGTGGGGGAATAATATCTTGTCCTAAGACTTTTGCGATCGCGATTAGGTTCTCGCTTTCTTTGAAAATCTTAACCCGTTCTTGATAACCAGGTTCAACTGGAATATCTCTAACCAGATCGAGACCAATAACTGCGGGTTTGTAGGTCTGTAATTTTTGCAGCAATCGAGCAATATCTCGATCGGGGATGGGATAGCTACCTATCTGGCGAATATCGCGATCGTCAATACCAACGATCGCGATCCGTTCGTCCGTTGGTTCTGAGGGAAGCTGACCAAGGAAGTAATCGAGAGTTATCCACTCAAAAAATTGCAGCGAGCCAGTCAGACGCACAAGCGTTAATAGAATAATAACTACAATTCCTATTCGCCATCGCGCAATTTGCTGTGATATCTTACCCTCGATATTTCGGTGCATAAACTTTTTCTGACTTTTAGCTGCTTTTAATCTATATACCCAAGCTCTCTTGCTTTGTTTAAAGTTCTAACTTTTTTGTGCGTATTTTCTCTTCCTGATTCTGGATAAATGTGTAAAACATCACGAATTTTAGTCCAATAGTTCCCAATAGTTTTTGTACAAACATTCATCTTCTCGCCTATTTTTTCATCTGTCATTCCCTTGTTGGCTAATTTAAGAAGGTCGTACCACTCTGGTTCTAGCTCTCCATTTTGTAGCTCTGGTAAGTTCTTGGTATTGGTAAGCCCTTCGAGTGACCAATCAACTTTCTTCAATAAATCCTGGATAGAGCTTTTATCAGCAACGGTAAATCCTCCTTGATAGGAATTTATTTTAGATTTAATTCTGACTAAAGCTTTAGCATTACTACTAAGCACAACAATATTGAGATTCTCTTGCTCTTGTAGTAAATCTTTGAGAAGTTTAACTCCTATCTCAGTTTCAGCCTCCATCCCTGACTTTTCTGGAATGGATAGATCTAAGAGCAATAGATCTGGCTGCAATTTCTTCAATTCTTCAAGAGTCTCCTCCTTAGTTTGGGCTGTCCTAATTTCGGCAGTTGGATAATGCTTGCGTAGTGCTTCGATTGTGCCACGAAGGATTAATTCGTGGTCGTCAACTATTAGAATTCTTAGTTTTTCTCGTTTTACCACATCTTGAGTCATCTTCAATTACCCTTACAGATAACTTACCTCAAGGATACCGAAGTAAGCTAATCTGTTCCATTACCTTTTCTTCTAAAGCTAATTGCCAAGCTTGGTAGCTATTTTTATACAAAACTATCTTGACAAAACAAGATTATTGTGAATATTAACTGAAATGCAAATAAGTATATGACGTACAAAATTTAACTTACATACTACTAAATACTGTTCTTTGGTGCTGTTCCCCTCAATGAAATTGAATTGTAAGATAGAGTATTTTTTTTTCAAGAAGAGTTACAATCTATTGGCTCAACCGAGATATTTGTACTACCAGTTCTCTTAGCTTGATGGGACAAAATCACTCTTCCTTCTTCTTCCCCGTGACGAATAACCCATCACAGTTCACCATATTTTGTGATTGATACCCATCGGCTGTAATTCATCACTACCAATCCTTTCAGCTTTTCTGTGACTGGTTGTTATGGTTGTGACGGGTCAAATCAAAACTTTCTCTTTTTATCTGATTTTTTCTCTTTGTTACTCCCCACCATGTAGTATGATATCTTGACTTACCCCGATCTTCTACTCAATTAAATCTACTTTTCACTTTTACTGTCACATCCAGAACATTCATCACCAACAGTACTTTCATCCATCACACATTCCCTCACAACTAACCTGATTATCCATCACATCAATCCTTTTTATCCATGTAATATCTGTAGTGCAAATTGGCTTTTAGATAAGATGTCATGAAATTAATCCCTTTGCCCTCTGTACCTATGTACTACTTGAAAAAAAAGATTACTCCCAAGGTATGACCATTCACTTTAGTAGTACGCAGTACTCAAGGACGATGACATAATACCCTGGTGGTCGGATACTATTTAAAATAGAAAAAGAAGCGTGAAGACTACGCCAGAGGAGGGATTCAATCATGAACCTGAAACTTTCTACCCAAGATGCCAACCTCTATTACGAGCAGATAGAAGAT
>JASJDJ010000027.1 GCA_030065635.1 Xenococcaceae cyanobacterium MO_188.B32 | reverse complement strand
GGGAATACCAAGGGGACGCTTCTTGCCGTTAGATTTTGGGATGTATACTCTCCTGGTAGGAGAGGCAGTTAATTCCTTCCAATTATTGACAAGTTTTACTCTCTTTTCAGGGGTGTTAAATACCTCCTTATCCACTCCTGCTGTATTTCGTCCGTTATTTTGCTGAGTAATTTGTCGTACTGCGAGTAGTAGGTTTGCGTAGGATTTTAAGAACAATTTCTGCAACCTTCTTAGTTGCTTCCATTGCTCAAGCTTTCTAGCACGAAATATTCGCTTTCTGAGGTTATTAACAATCTTTCTGACTTTCTTCCAGTTAATCTGATTCCAGTCAGAAAGTCGTTTCCTCTGTCCATTTACATCTATTTGATGTATCAAACTTTTCCTGAGGATTCATTTCCTGAGATAGGTTTTATTTCGTATATGACCCAAGTGAATTCAGCTATTACTTTCGTTCAGAGGCAAATTTTGAACCTCTATTCACCTTGTTACGAGGCGACATTCGCTTTCTCACTCATCCTTTGCCCCCCAGAGAGTTCGGCTTTGATTACTCTTGGCTTACTAGAAGATTCGACCTTCTTTCTAGACTCTGTGGGGTTTTCCCTGTTGTGTCAATTAAAGTTTCTGGTGCAGTTAGGACGGGTATCTATTTCACGATAGGAATTTTGTTTCTACGTTGTTATAAAAGGACAAATATAACAACCACCTATTTACCGTTTTGGTTTCGAGCTTATCAGGAGTTATTTAGCTCGTTGACAAGTGACGTGATTTAATCAATACCTTAGACTACGTTCATCCTTCTACATCCTTCCTCCTTGCTCCTCACTGCCTAACCCTGGCAGCTTTGGCTACTTTTAGCGTCTGCACTCCGACTGTTTCGTTACCTACTAAGCCGTGACGTACCGTTATCTACGGATTCCTCTATGAAGGTCTGGGGTAGAAATCCCAGAGAGACTGCGGAGTCTCAATTTAATCGACCTTTCAGGTCGCACTGCCTCGATTGTCTTGAGTTACCCGCCGTACCGCTAATACCTTATTAGACCACGACCTCATCAATGTTTTTTGGAGTTTTCGGACTTGTTTTACATCTCCACGACGAGATGCTACGTAAATGCGCTTTTGTAACTTAAAGATATATCTTTCGACTTTTCGCCAGTTGATATCTCTCCATCCCACAGTATTCGTTGTTAAATCTGTATTAGGCATATTTGCTACTACTTGAGCCTTTAGTATTGGTATATTGCGGGTCACGTCTGCATTTCCTGGGCACCGGGAGGGGGGCTTTATTAATTGGTCGATCTGGAAGCAAGAGTTAACAACTTTTCTTTGAAGCCCCCATTCCCGCCCCATCTCTTTTCAAGCATTACTCGTCATTTCGAGTTAGGCAGATCGCTTCTTGACCCATCTTCCCTAATCTCACCATACGGTTTTGACGAGACCTACCAGCTAGTCTGGGGATGAGATTGGTTTACTTCGTTCCTGTATTCCTTTGCTGAATAGTTAAGTATTCAGTTGATTTGAGTCCTTTAGGGTTCATCTTTCCGCCCGTGTGAACTGATTTGTGCGATATAACTCAGCGTGAAAGTTATATATCATTGTTCTGTCTGATATTTCAGACGCAGGGTGTGGTATTACCCACTAGCTTATATCCCCTGCTGTGCATTTTTGGACGGTTCGGTAGATGATTTGTTTATCTACCCCACGATTTCCTTTTCCTTAGATATACATCCTTAGTCCAGGTCGGTTATGAGACTCGTGCTAGCGGTTAGACGTTTTCAGCAATTATCGCGCTGTCCGCTTTCAGTCCCGCATATTACATCTGGGTTGTCATCCCAGATGTAAGGGAAACTTCTCGCCCTCGTCACCGAGGGGGACGCTCTGTGCTTTTCCTCCCGCACAAGGAGGCATGGACTTGGTTTTTATTTAATCACCTCACCATGAAGGAATACAAGTTATCATTTCAGTTAAGGATTTAAGTGCGAACTCAACCCAGAAGGGTTACTTAACTGGAAAGCCATACATCCCTCCTCTTAAGAGGATTTAGTATGAACGAATCGCACCACGCATTAATGACGTGTGATTCTTTCGTCTAGCCCAACTATAAGTACGAGCGAACAATGTTCTCCTTTTAATATCACTGTAGAGTTAGATTTTAATACAGCTAGAGCTTCTGTACCCGAACCTTTCTCGATTGTCGGTATGTTTATGGCTTTCGGTTGGGGAATTATACTGAAAAGAGAACAGTATCTCAGTACTAAAGGATAAGCTTATTTTTATTCAAATTGCATGGGTTTTGGTAGCAGAGGTGCAGAGGTGCAGAGGTGCAGAGGAGAGAGATTGACGCTTTCTGAACACATTGTAAATTATGCCAATTAACTGCGTATTAGCTTAAAAGTAGAGATTGTCCTCATTTTGTTATCCATGTTCATTGCTTTAGATCGAGTATTTGTTAGGTAAGTGTATTTTTTCCTGTATAAATTAAAGATTAAGAGTAATCTAATAACCAAGGAGAATTAGGGCATGGAAGCAACGAAGGTTCGTACCTCCAAAACCTTCAAAAGATTACAAGCAAGTTTAAGAGGCTTAGTCGGAAAAGCGATCGCTGACTACAATATGATCGAAGAAGGCGATCGTGTGATGGTATGTTTGTCAGGGGGTAAGGACTCTTATACCATGCTCGATTTGCTGCTCAGTTTACAACGAAAAGCTCCCGTTAAGTTTGAGCTTCTAGCTGTTAATCTCGACCAAAAGCAACCTGGTTTTCCCACACACATTCTGCCAGAGTATTTAACTAATTTAGGTATACCCTATCGCATCGTTACCCAAGATACTTATAGCGTTGTCACCAGAGTTATCCCCGAAGGAAAAACTATGTGTGGTTTGTGTTCTCGTTTGCGTCGGGGTATTTTATATCGAGTAGCGACAGAAGAAAGAGCAACTAAAATTGCTTTAGGTCATCATCGAGATGATATTGTCGAAACCTTATTTCTTAATATGTTTCATGGGGGCAAACTAAAAGCTATGCCCCCTAAACTATTAACCGATGATAAGCAACATATAGTAATTAGACCATTAGCATACTGTCCCGAAAGAGAAATTCAACGTTACGCTAACGCCAGACAGTTTCCTATCATTCCCTGTAATCTTTGTGGTTCACAAGAAAACTTACAGCGTGTCCAAATTAAGCAGATGTTACAAACTTGGGAGAAAGAATCTCCAGGCAGAATCGATAGTTTATTTCGCAGTTTACAAAATGTTTCCCCTTCTCATCTAGCAGATACAGAATTGTTTAATTTTGCTAGTTTAGAGCAAGAAATTAGCTTGAATAATGAATTTAAAGATTTTCCCGAACCCACTGTTTAAAAGCTCTAATTGCATGACTTCTGCCTTTAGTTTGAGCTTGTTTAACGTGACTTTCAATTAATTCAACAATAGGAATATCGGGAAAATTGGGACTTGTATTGGACTCAATATAGCGTTTTCCGTCTAATAAATTAATTTGAAAACCTTTTCTGGTATATTTCCATAATTCTGGGACTCCTAAGAGCAAATAGTTATCTAATTGCGTTCTATTAGTTATATCTATTTCTATGGCTAAATCTGGCGGAGGATCGCTACTTAAATCTAATTTATTCTTACCGATAACTGCCTGATAATTCTTAATATAAAAACAAGTATCTGGTTCAACAGCCTGATTCATTTGTTTATTCTTGAATGTTGTCGAACCTAGCGGTTCAAAATCAATTTTTAATTGGTCTAGTAAAATTCTGACCATCTCCCCAATTATCTCCTTGCCTTTTTCATGCTCTGGTAAGGGAACCATGATTTCTAAAACTCCATTGCTGTAAGAAATTCTGGAACTGCGATGTTCTCCTAAGTCTTCCAAAATTTCTTCAAAGTCTTTCCAGCTAATATCTTTTAATAATAATTGCTGACCTGGTTTGACAATTATTTTTTCTAAGGCTACTTGCATAATGAAAGTGATTTGCCCATAAATAGGTCTAATACTATCTTACTAGTCTCATTTTTATCTGAAATTTATTTTGACGAAATATTTTTATGATTGAGACAAAAAACTCTTCAGGCGATCGCTTCATGAAAGAAAAAATAGAAGCTTACTTGCAAGCACATTTAGAAACTGGCTATTTTATGGGTTCTGTACTGGTTAGCCGTGCAGGAGAAGTGTTGTTAAGCAAGGGCTATGGTATGGCAAATTTAGAACATAGCATTGCCAATACACCGCAAACTAAATTTCGTCTTGCTTCTCTTACCAAGCAGTTTACCGCAGCAGCCATTCTTAAGCTTCAAGAACAAAACTTACTTGATGTGCATAATTCGATCGCCACATATTTACCCGACTATCCTCATGGAGAAGAAATTACCGTAAATCAACTACTAAATCATACAGCAGGTATTCCTAACTTCACCAGTTTTGATGATTATCAGACGAAAAAAAGACTCCCCACCAAACTAGACGATTTGATTGCCTGTTTTAGCGATCGCCCTTTAGAATTTACGCCAGGCGATCGCTTTAGTTATAGTAATTCTGGCTATTTGGTTTTAACCAAAATAATTGAAACTGTCTCTAATCGATCCTATGCAGATTACTTACAAAAGTATATTTTTGAACCGTTAGGAATGAAAGATTCTGGTTACGATCGCCATGAAACCATCTTAAAGAATCGCGCTTCTGGTTATGTTTCTACAGGAGAAGGATATCAAAACGCCGAATATATAGATATGTCCGTACCGTCTGGTGCGGGTGGACTATATTCTACAGTAGAGGATATGTATAAATGGGAGCGATCGCTTTTTACCGATGCCGTACTCGATCGATCCTCCAGAGATGCCATGTTTACTTCTACAGTTAAAATTACCGATGAAGAAAACGAACAGATATATCACAGTTATGGCTGGGTTATCGATACTCAATACTCTCGTCATCGTATTTCTTCTAATGGAGGTATTGAAGGCTTCCTTACCCATATAGCGAGATATCCTGACGAACAAGTTGCGGTCGTTGTTTTAGGTAATCTTCAGGCATTCTTACCAGATAAGATGGGAAGAGATATCGCTGCTATTCTATTTGGCGAATCCTATGAATTACCCAAAAAACGAGAAGCGATCGAATTCGATCCTACTATTTACCAAGCTTATGCAGGGGAATATAAATTCGATTCTTCTCTATCCCTACCTGCTTCTATTCTCGACCTTATCTTCACCGTTACAACCGATGGTCAATATCTTTTTGCCCAATTAACTGGACAGGAAGCAAACAAAATTTTGCCAGAGTCGCCGACCAAGTTTTTTTACAAGACAACAGACGCTCAAATTACTTTCGTAACTAATGATGAAGGTCAAGTCTCCCACCTAATTATTCATCAACAGGGAACAGATACAAAATTAAATAAAATTAATTGAATATATGAAAATTACTTAATTGGGGTCATTTGGCGATCGCATTTTACCCAGTTGGCGATCGCCAAAATACCCAAAACTATACTACAAAATATATTACGATTTGACGTGCGGAAGATGGGTTAAATTATTAAAAGTACTAAGAGCTCGATCGATATTTGGTTGTTGGTTACTTGCTACCATGAAATAATCCTTTATATTACTATTTAAATTGTTGAAGTATTTTGTACTAACTTGAATAATCGATCGCCGAGATTTACTTCCCTGTAGTCTGTTAGAAGAGTGGCAAAATGCACTTGGAAATGATGAATTTGTGCAACAATTATTGACGAGTCATGAGTTATTAGTAGATAGCGCAGAACAGCCAAGACAAAGACCTAAGGATTATCAAGAGCAAAAGAAATTCTTCTCAGGTAAGAAACTTTCGACATACTTTTAAAAACCAATATACTTAATTGATGAAATTTATTGGAATAGATTTGGGCTGGCGATCGGGAGCAAGTGGTTTATGTTGTTTAGATTGGCAAAATAATTGCTTAAAAATATTAGATTTAACCACCAAGCTAGAAATAGATTCCATTCTAACTTGGATCGATCGCTGGTTATCAAAGGAAGAACCAGCTTTAATTGCGGTAGATGCACCGACACTTATTCCTAACCAAACAGGAATGAGATTACCAGATAAACTAACCCATAAATACTTTGGTCGTTATCATGCAGGCTGTTATCCCGCTAATTTAGGTCGTCCTTTTGCTCGACGTACTATTAATTTTGGTTTAAGTCTAGAACAAAGAGGTTTTCTCCACGCACCCGAGATTGAACCACAGCGATCGGGAAGATATCAAATAGAAGTTTTTCCTCATCCAGCAACTATTAATTTATTTGGTTTAGACAAAATACTCAAATATAAAAAAGGAAAATTAAGCGATCGCGCTACCGAATTAATTAAACTACATAATTACATTACTACCGTCTTACCAACCCTTACTCCTACACTCAATTTGAGCCACAACCAAAAGTCTTCCCCCTCTGCTCCCCTGCTCCCCTGCTCCTCTGCTTCCCCTCTTCCCACCATTCCCCCTAAAATAACAGGGAAAGAACTCAAAACTATTGAAGACCAATTAGATAGCCTCTTATGTGCTTATATTGCTGCTCACTGGTGGTATTGGGGAGAAGAACGCAACTTGGTACTGGGAGCTATCAACACGGGATATATCATCGTGCCTGCACCGCAAGACTCCGAAAACGTGGCACAATGAGATACGTTTCTAAAAAAATAATTAACAGTAACTAATAACAATTTTAGTTGGTAAATTACCTATGACTGCAACACTCCAAGCTCCTACCAAAACCCGTCGTGTAGTATTTCCTTTTACTGCTATTGTGGGACAAGAAGAGATGAAACTCGCTCTTTTACTAAATGTAATCGATCCCAAGATTGGTGGTGTAATGATAATGGGCGATCGCGGTACGGGAAAATCCACTGCTATCCGTGCTTTAGCCGATTTATTGCCAGAAATTGAAGTAGTTGCCAACGATCCTTTTAATAGCGATCCTCAAGACGCAGATTTAATGAGTGAGGAAGTAAAACGAAAACTCGAAAAACAATTACCTATCGATATTGTCAAGAAAAAAGTACAAATGGTTGACTTACCCTTAGGTGCAACTGAAGATAGAGTCTGCGGTACGATCGATATCGAAAAAGCACTCTCTGAAGGGGTTAAAGCTTTTGAACCTGGACTGTTAGCCAAAGCCAACCGAGGCATTCTCTATGTAGATGAAGTTAACCTCCTCGACGATCACTTAGTCGATGTTCTCCTCGACTCTGCTGCTAGCGGTTGGAATACTGTAGAAAGGGAAGGTATTTCTATTCGTCACCCTGCACGCTTTGTGTTAGTTGGTTCGGGTAATCCCGAAGAAGGAGAATTACGCCCTCAATTACTCGATCGCTTTGGTATGCACGCGGAAATTCATACTGTCAAAGAACCAGATTTAAGAGTGCAAATAGTCGAGCAAAGAGCAGATTTTGACAGTAATAACCTCGAATTTTGTGATAAATATCAAGATAAGCAAGAAAAACTCCAAAATAAACTCGTTCAAGCCCAACAATTGCTACCCAAAGTAAATATGGATTACGATTTGCGGGTAAAAATCTCGGAAGTTTGTTCTGAATTAGATGTAGATGGTTTACGAGGAGATATTGTTACTAACCGTGCAGCCAAGGCTTTAGCAGCTTTTGAAGGGCGCACAGAAGTAACGGTAGATGATATTCGTCGAGTAATTGTCCTGTGTTTGCGCCATAGATTACGCAAAGATCCCCTAGAATCGATCGATTCCGGTTATAAAGTAGATAAATCTGTTGCTCGTATTTTTGGTTTAGAACTAGAAGAATAGATAAAAGAGTGTCAGAAGTTCGGGAGTTGAGAATTAACTTTTAAATGCATAACTTTGTTTATGGTGGAAGCAACTATAGATCGTCAACAAGAACCCATCATTGAACTAAAAGGAATATCAAAATCCTTTGGCAATAATATTATTCTCGATGGTGTCGATCTAAATATTTATCGAGGAGAAGCCTTAGTCATTATTGGTCCTTCAGGGACGGGAAAATCAACTATCCTGCGTATTATCGCGGGATTACTACCTGCTGATGCCGGAGAAATTTATATTAAGGGACAAAAACGAACGGGTTTAATTGAAGATGGAGACGATCCTTTGGGAATTAGTATGGTGTTCCAACAAGCAGCTTTGTTTGACTCCCTAACAGTAGAGGAAAATGTGGGTTTTTCTCTCTATCAACATTCCCGTCTCTCCTCCCATAAAATTCGCGACATAGTCGAAGAAAAACTAGTAATGGTGGGATTGGGAGGGACAGGAAGCCTTTATCCCTCAGAATTATCTGGGGGGATGCGTAAGCGAGTTAGTTTTGCTCGCGCTGTTATGTCTAATCCTGAAGATCCTAAAAACAATCCCGAAGTTATTCTTTATGACGAGCCTACTGCTGGACTCGATCCTATTGCTTCAACAGTAATTGAAGATTTAGTTCGTCAATTACAATGTGCAGAGGATGTCTGTGGTACCTACGTGATGGTCAGTCACCAAGACAGTACTATTCGCCGTACGGCCGATCGCGTCATTTTTCTCTATGGAGGCAAAATTCAATGGTCGGGCAATATAGAAGAAATAGATACTACGGATAATCCTTTAGTTAGACAGTTTTTCAGTGCTAGTACTAAAGGTCCTATTCGCGTTATCGATTAGACTAAAATTGAAGTAATAGGAGGAATAGTTCGGACAGTTTTATTAACGTCTTACCAGCCTTACAGAATAAAAATTATTATAATTCGGTTTTTTTTCTCAAGTTAGCTCTGAAGCCAACTGGGATTAAGTGATTTTTATTGACAAAAGATAGGAAATCTTTAGCTTTTAAACCTCGTGTATCATCCAAATTTTGTCCGAACTATTTAGGAGAAAAAATGTTGCGCTCGCGAACAATTAGAGAAGGTTCAGTTGGTCTACTTGCCTTATTAGGAATAGTTTTGTTTGGGGGTCTTGTCCTGTGGTTGCGAGGAATTAGTTTTCGCGATCGAAGTTACGAAATTATTGGCGAATTTCCCAACGTCAATGGCATTCAAATAGGCGATTCGGTTCGCTATCGTGGACTTAAAGTAGGTAAAATCAAAAATATCCAACCAGGTAGTAATGGGGTGGATGTATTTATGGAGATTTTTTCCGATGATTTATTAATTCCCAAAGAATCCAGTTTACAAGCAAGCAGTTCTGGACTAATTGGCGAAACTTTTATCGATATTCTTCCCCAAACCGCATTAGCCTCTCAAGCATTAAATATGAACCCTCTCGGTCAAGACTGCGACCCAGATACAATTATTTGTAATAACGATCGCCTTCAAGGACAACCGGGGATTACTATAGACGATCTGCTTCCTCTGATGTTTCGGATGACCAGTCTGTTTAGCGATCCGCAGTTTTATGACAATCTTAATGCTGCGGTGCAAAATACCTCTTTAGCTGCGGGAGAAGTGACAGAATTAAGTCAAGAGATGTCCAGAGTTTTAGGAAATGCTCAACAAGAATTAAAAACTTTCTCTACCGCAGCCAAATCTATTAATAACCTAGCCAATAATGCTTCTGGTCAAATCAATCTCACAGCCGAAAAATATCAAGCTACAGCCGACAACGTTAACCAATTAACCAATAACCTAAATCGATTACTAGAGCAGAATCAAGATAATCTAGTCGCCACTTTAGACAGTATTAAAAATACTAGCGATCGCCTTTATAGTTTAACTGTTCAATTGGATAATACACTTGCTTCAACCGATACTAAAAAATTAGTAGAAAACTTAGAAGAATTAACAGCTAATGCTGCTGATGCTTCAGCTAATTTAAAAGATATTTCTACAACTTTTAACGATCCTAATAACTTGGTAACGTTACAACAAACTCTAGATTCGGCAAGAGCTACTTTTGCTAATACGCAGAAAATTACGGCCGACTTAGATGAAATTACTGGGGATCCTGAGTTTCGCGCTCGAGTCAAGGATTTAGTTGAAGGATTGAGTAGTTTGTTATCTTCTACCCAAAAATTAGAGCAGCAGATTCAAACTACTCGGGTTGTAAAAAACCCTAAATAACTATTACTTAATATAAGCAGAATTACCCCATGCACCACCAGATTTATCTACTTTTTCAATTTTACTGTCACGGATTTCATCGGCAAGATTTAAGTTCCCCTGATGACTTAACTGAATTAGGGCTGGCTTGATTAATTTGACTAATTTCTCCCAAGAAAATTCCTTATTAGGTAGAAAATCGATTAGTTCTTGTAAGGCTTTTTTGGCTTCTTTGGATTCATACTTACCCTCAGGAACTAAAGGGGTAGAACGACGTAATAAATCTTTTTGTACTGCTGCAAAAGCTTGTCGTACGTTTTTAGTGATTTCGGCACTGTGTTGCGCTCTTCCTTTTAATTTTTGTTTATTAAAACCCTCATAACAAGAAGCATATAAAGGAGGCAAACGATTAAGAGCGTGAGTAGCTACTTCTACCCGATTAAAATGTTGTCTAAGCTCGGTAGGATAGCGTTTAATTTGACGTTCTATTTCTTCTTCTACTAACACTTCC
The DNA here is from genome assembly GCA_030065635.1 of Xenococcaceae cyanobacterium MO_188.B32. GTDB lineage: Bacteria > Cyanobacteriota > Cyanobacteriia > Cyanobacteriales > Xenococcaceae > JASJDJ01. Next base: position 43,774 of record JASJDJ010000027.1, on the reverse strand, counting down.
ATTATATTTCTGTTTATTTGATTATCTTTTATTAACATTTTATTCACCTACTACCTTTTGAAATAAATTGAGTTTACTAATAAAAATTAATTTAATTTTAGACCTCACTCTTTAGGTATAACTTAATCAATATGGTTTGACTAGCTTTGAATCCAGAAAATAGCCATAATTAATTGAAATTTTAAATAACTATTCTCAAATTCAAACTTTACTTTATCAAAACAATAAAATTATTTAGTAGAAATGACTAGTACCGCTATGGGGAAATAATAAGTAATAAGTAATAAGTAATAAGGAGCGCATCTAACGCTTGAAAGGATTAGCTCCATGGGCGAGAAGTTAAAAAAGCTTGACTTCTAAGCTCAATTTTTTAGCTGGCGAGGGCATGAAGGAAAAAACTTGTCCGTCTAATGATTTTGGGCATTTTGGCCCCGAGGGAGGATGAAAAATTCAAATCTTACACATCTGCTTTTTTGTAGAGGTTGATTGGCCCTCACCCCAGGAGGAAGTTCCCTACTACCAATAATGTGTAATCTGTTTGATTCAATTCCTCGCTCGACTAGTGCTTTAGCGATTTTGTTAGCACGCTCTTGAGCTAACTTTTGATTGTCTTGAGGACTGCCTGAGCGATCGCTATGACCAATAATACGTAAATGTAATTGAGGATAGATGGCTGACAATTGTCCAATCTGGTTAACGCTTTTGGTAAAATCGGCTGAATTTAATTCTATGGAATCAGAAGCAAAATAAATGCGACTATTAATAATCGGTAATTGCTTTTCTAAACTAATGATTACTTTCTCTACTCCTGGTATTTGTGTAAAATATTGAGCAACACGGTCATCGCTTAATCGATCGAGCGAAAATCCTTTGACAGTAACAGTATAGTCTTGATAGTTGGTTAAAATAGCTACTCCCTCTTGATGATTGAGCATAGATGTTACTTTTGCTACTATTTCTTTCGCGATCGTCGGGTCTATAGGGACATTAATAGCAACAATGCGGTTTTCTAGAGTTAGTCTTTCTGCTCGAGCAATTTTAGCTGCCGTTTGTGCTGCTTTATTCCTCAGATATTCACTAGGTACTCTTCCTGTCAGAATCAATTTACCTTGTTTTACTTCTGGTGTCAGACGGTAAACAGATAACTCTGGCGCAGCATCCAATTCTATAGCAGTTTGTTGCCTAATCCTACCCGCCACATAACTTTTGTCTTTAAATATACCCCACGCTCCCAAAATTAAGCCCACAATAATAGCTAAACAACAAATCAAAGTGGTCGGCCCTCTATACCTAATTCGTTTTTGCTCTTGTTTTAATAACTTTTCTAAAAATAATTCGAGGGACTCGGGAACAGTACTCGAATCTCCATCATAAGCCTCAATAGTATTACCATGTTTAAGAACTATGTGGCTGAGAGCCTCACCAATTTTTTGTCTAAATTGTTTAGATGGTTCGCCCTTAACTACTACAGCTAAATAGCAATATCCGGCTACTTCTAGGATAATTTTGGATTCGCCGTAGTCAATTTCATCTAGTTCTGAGGATTCGGCGATCAAGTCAGTGGCAAAGCTCCGAATTGCTGTTAACATCCCTGCCAGTAAATCGGATTCTAAATGATGGGCTAAATCTGGTTGCAATTCACCGATAACTAACCCAGAAGCTTTATGAATCAAAAAAATTGCTTGAACTTCGTAGGGAATAGCTTCTTGCAAAATTAGTTCAGCTTCAGAAACTCCCTGGAGTTTGGCGCGGATTTTGCGTCGAACTCCTTCAATACTGAGGGCATTTTCAACTTTTTCATTGATGGTGTAGATTATTTCTCCCATGTATTTAGCAATAGTGCTGCCAATAACAGGATAAAGAGCATCTACCATGGCATCCCGCTCTAATTCTATCTGGGCTTTAATGGCTTTACCCATTTCTGGACCAATACTTCTCGAAATAGCTCCTTTATCTAAACGAACTTGTTCTTGAATAGAAAGGGCTATTTCTGGGGCTAGGGCTTTGGCTATAGACTGAGGAGTGGCTTTGATTTTTTGGTTAATAGCAACGGGTAAAATATTAGCTAATACTTCTCCCATCCTGGATAAATCTTCCCTAGAACGTTGTTCGATAATGCGATCGATTAAGGGTGAAATTGTCTTGATGAGTGATTTGGGTGAACTATTGGGTTGGAGATTCATTAGTTCTACAGTTAAAGACAGAAGGGAATTAACTGAATTCATGACTTCCTCTAGTCGATCTTGATTACCCTTAAGCTTTTGCTCTAAATTTCTAACTGATTGCTGCAAAATAGCAATGCTTTGAGTTTTCGTATAGTTATTTTGAGCAAGATCGACTGAGTTGGGACTATTTACGGCATGATCGTTGGTTATATATCGTTGAGGTATTGAGTTGAAACTCTTTTCTTTTCCCCAAAGAGGATTGTCTTTTGGCTCTTGCTCTCTCAACTCATGAGCAGTAGAAGTTGGAGTAGATTTTTCCTCTTGCTTAATTTCTAAGGTTAGGGGGGAATTAGAAGATTGATAATTAGGTTTTTTAGTTATTTGCTCTTTTTGGTTACTTTCTACTTGATTAAGTTCTGAGAGTAAATCAATTATAATGTCCAGGTCTTGTTGAATTTTTTTCTCAGATTTATTATTTGAGTTACCATTATTTGTTTGATTTTGGGGGGTCATTGCTCTATTTCTTATCAACTTACTCGTAGTCCGAATTAATATGTATTTTCATTTCTGGCTCTGATTGAAAATTGAGGCATGGCTCAAAGATTAAATCTAAATGAACCTTAAAACCAGTATTTGTCCTCTAGTTTCATCAAATATTTAAATAAGTAAAAATCCTTCAGTAGAATTACTATAATTACTAATAAATCAGCCTAAATATTGTTAAATGAAATTCAGTAATTATACGTAAAATAGCTGAATCGAGGGGTAATAGAGGCTAATTTATAGCTTCATTTTGAGAAACCCCAGGTTTTTTTGGGGCTTATCTACTATTTTGCTTGGCTTCAGTAATTACACGTAAAAATATTGATATATATAAAGTTTATACTCTTGATTTTTTCTTTTGTTTGGATTTATGTCTAGCTAATTTTTTTGAGAGAAAAGCTAATTTTTCTCTATTTGTTAGTTCTCACGAATGATTGAGGATGACTATATACCGATCTGTATGAATAATTTTGCGGTTATTAAGTGGCTGTCTCTTAAGTCACCTGGAAAGGGCTGGGTTAAAGTCATAATCGCTATTAGCTTAAACCACCTATCTTTATCTAGAGAAAAAGCTAAGAGCTAATAGCTAAGAGCTAATAGCTATAAGATAAAGAACGAAATGATGAGATAGTAATTATTGATTTATCGAGGGGAAAAACTAATGCGGTTATCTCAAATGCTATTTGTTACTCTGCGGGAAGAGCCAGCAGAGGCAGAAATTCCTAGCCATAAACTACTGCTGCGAGCAGGTTATATTCGCCGAATTGGTAGTGGAATTTACGCATATCTACCACTAATGTGGCGGGTACTCAAAAAAGTATCGCAAATTGTACGGGAAGAAATGGATGCTACGGGCGCGCAAGAATGCTTATTACCGCAAATTCAACCTGCGGAGTTATGGCAAGAATCTGGTCGTTGGGACACTTATACCAAAGCAGAAGGGATTATGTTTTCCCTGATCGATCGCGCAGACAGACAATTGGGCTTAGGACCTACTCATGAGGAGGTAATTACGGCGATCGCCAAAGATATGATTCGCTCTTATCGTCAACTTCCCCTCAATCTCTATCAAATTCAAACAAAATTCCGCGATGAAATTCGCCCTCGTTTTGGTTTAATGCGGGGTAGAGAATTTATTATGAAAGATGCTTATTCCTTCCATGGGGATGAATCAAGTTTAAAACAGACTTATCAAGACATGGATCGCGCCTATCGTAACATTTTAACTCGTTGTGGGTTAGCTTTTCGTCCAGTTGAAGCAGATTCTGGGGCAATCGGTGGCTCTGGTTCCCAAGAATTTATGGTCTTAGCTGACGCGGGAGAAGATGAAATTCTCTACACTGAAGATGGAAAATATGCAGCTAATGTAGAAAAAGCAGATTCTCTGCCTGCTGATGTAGAACCTTCACCTTTTAGTAGTTATGAGAAACTAGAAACTCCTGGTACAGAAACCATCGAGAAATTGTGTAAATTCTTGAAATGTTCTCCTACCAATGTAGTTAAAAACGTTCTCTACGAAACAGTTTATGACAATGGCATGACTGTTTTAGTTTTAGTAAGCATTCGAGGCGATCGCGATGTTAATGAAGTAAAAATACAAAATGAGTTAGTTAAACTCGCTCCTCAATACAACGCCCAGACAATTATTTCCCTAAGAGTACCAGATGAAACTGCTCAGAAAAAATGGGCAGCAAAACCTCTACCTTTGGGTTACATTGCTCCTAATTTAGAGGATGATTATCTTAGCCCTAATAAAAATGTTGCACCTAAGTTTGTACCCATAGCGGATAAAACTATAGTAAATTTAACCAACTTTGTTACGGGAGCAAACGAATCGGGCTATCACGTAGTAGGAGCTAATTGGGACAAAGAATTTACCCTACCCAAATTAATTGTAGATGTTCGCACAGCCCAAGCAGGCGATCGCGCCCTCCACGATCCTAAGCAAACTTTAAAAAGTGCTAGGGGTATCGAAGCAGGACATATTTTTCAGCTAGGCACTAAATACTCTCAAGCAATGGGTGCTACCTACACCGATGAAGCAGGGAAAGAACAGCCTTTGTGGATGGGTTGTTATGGCATTGGGGTATCTCGCCTAGCTCAAGCAGCAGTAGAACAATCTTACGATAAAAACGGGATTATTTGGCCCGTAGCGATCGCTCCTTATCAGGTAATTGTCGTTATTCCCAATACTTCTAGCCAAGAACAAGTAGCAGCAGCAGAAAAACTCTATCAAGACTTAGATCGAGTAGGAATAGAAACCTTACTCGACGATCGTGATGGTAGAGCAGGAGTTAAGTTTAAAGATGCCGACTTAATTGGTATCCCCTACCGTATTGTCACAGGGCGATCGCTTACCCAGGGTAAAGTAGAAGTAGTAAAAAGAGCATCTGGCGACTCTCAAGAACTTTCTATCGATGAAGTTGTCTCTACTATACAAAAGTGGATCGAAGCAGAAATAGGCAACTGATAACGATGTAGGGGCGAATGACCATTCGCCCCTACCAATAACTAAAAATAGAGCTATGCTATTGGCAATTATATTTGTATACAATTTAGTTTTCTCTCAAGCAATCAAAAATTACTCAGATGAATTTGAACCGACAAGAGATATTTATTGCCTCTACAGTGGCGATCGCTCTTTGTGTTAGTGTTGTCCTAGTTTTATTTCGCAGTCTTCAGGCAAGTTTTCTTGGTGCAGCGATGGTAATTGCTGTAGCCATTGCCTATCGTTTTCCCCGCCAAGGATTGTGGCTATTTCTGGTTTATATGCCGTTTGCTGGAACAGTTAGCTATTCCTTGGCTTCCATTTACAAATCCGTAGGCGGTTATGTCTCTTATTCTCAGGATTATGCTTTATTCCATCTAGCTAAAGATGTCTTCTATTTTCCAGCATTAATTAGCATTTGGTTATCGAGCTCACCCCTGAAGCTACTAAAAAATCTGAAAAATAATCTTAAACCTTTATTAATCGGCATCTTAATTTTAGGAGGATTTTGTCTACTTACTTTATTTTTAGTCAATTTTCCCCAACAGCTATCCGCTTCCCCTCCAGAAAAACCCTTTCTGATGGGCATTATCGGTTTAAAAATCTTAATTGGCTATATTCCTGTACTTGCTTGCAGTTATTATTTAATTCGCGATCGTCAAGATTTACAAAATTTATTCCGCTTACAAATGGTTATAAGTATAGTTTGTTGCGGGTTGTGTCTGATACAGTATATTTTGCTAACTAAAGGGATTTGTGCTGGTAATGTTAATTTACCAGCACCGGCTTTTACGAGAGTAACTCTTCAAGCCAGGTGTTTTGTGGGAGGCTCTCTTCTTTACAATCCTCAGCTTAAATTGATTAGTTTACCTGGAACGTTTGTCGCTCCTTGGCAGTGGGCGTGGTTTTTGATTGCTAATAGCTTTTTAACTGCTGCTGCCACTGCCTACGAATCTTCTCTGATTTGGCGTATATTGGGTTTTGTATCGATCGCTTTAGTTCTAGTTGCTGCTACTATTTCTGGTCAAACGACTGCTACACTGCTTGTACCCATTATCTTTCTTGTTCTTTTGTGGGCAACAGAAGAAAATAATAGATGGCTTACCTACAAACTAGGAATTGCTACTTTTTTATGTATCTTAATCGCTAATAATTTTGGCGTATTTGGCTCAGCTTTAGACAGTATCATCTCTCGTTGGAACTATACCCCACCACAACAATTCATTATCGATCAGTTTAATTGGATTATTAGAGAAGGTGTTCCTCTTTTTGGTAATGGTTTAGGTAGAGCAACTAGTGCTGCTCGTAAGTTGGGTGATATTAGATTAATTGAAACTTTTTATCCCCGCTTACTCTATGAAATCGGTTGGCTGGGTACTATGGCTTTTTTAGGAGTAGTTTCTTTAACTACTATTTCTACTTTGAAAGCTTATCGCCGTATCCAACAATTACCACTACGTAGTTTAGGCATTTGCTTATGGTTATTTGTATTGTTAATTAGTTACAACACCTTTTACTATCCTTTAGCCGTTGAACCTGTAAATATTTATTACTGGTTTTTTGCAGGTGTGTTACTAAAATTACCTACAATCGATCGTACTGATAAAGGGATAAATTCTAAAGGATGAGTTGATTACCTATTACCTATTACCTATTACCTATTACCTCTGACTTCTGAAAAGAGTAGCAAATACTTCTATTAAATCAGCTTGCTGATTCATTCCCAAATTTGACTTTCTCCCAATACGAAGTTAGGATTTAAGGGTTTGTTTCATAATAAGATGACTGCTATGTTTTTACGTAGCTATTCTTTATTTACTTTACTATTTTACTTCATAATTAGTTATATATTTCTAAGTAATTTTTAGTAGATAAAATTGCTAGGTTTATACCTACTAAATTTCTTTTTATTGTTTTTTATTTATCACCCATAACTAAAACTAAAAACCAGAATCACCGCTCCTTTAGGACGGCTCACCGTCAAAAATACCTTACTAGTTTTGAATGCGTGAATGGGTGCGTTTTTACTAAGTCCCTTATCACTTTTGAGAATTAGTGTGATTTCATGCTTCCCACAATTCACCAAAAGATAGTTTTAACAGTAAACAAATAAAAAGGAATATAGTTAAATTATGCCTGCAACACCGTTTACTTCCGTTATTAAACCTCAAAATCCTTTTATTGGTGAAAGCATAGATATAGCAGTCAGCTTTGACAACATAGGAGATATTCCTGGCTATGGTCCTTTTGCCTTACTATATTTAGATTCTACTGGTGCAGATGGAAATGATGGTTTAACTTTTGATAGTGCCACTTATCTCGGTTCCAGTGTCAAAATTCAGGAAGTTACTTTAGATGGTAGTGGTTTCGCTACAATCAATGTTTTTGGTGTAGAACAAACAATAGCAGTACCTTCGGACTTTGGCGCAAACGATACGCTAGTACTGCTAGAATTACCTTACGGTAGCTTTGTTCCTAATCAGCCCCAAGTAGACCTGACGGTTAAGCTAAATGGAAGCAATCTTGCTGATGTTGGTACTCCCATGACGATAATGGCGCAGGAGGAGATGGAATTCCTACTCCTGGGGGTATATTAACACGAAGGATTAGTAGCATTACAGGCACTTCAGGCGATCGCGATGCTGTCTTGACTTTTAGTTTCTTTGTTCCTCGTATTGATGATGGCAGTGACAGTCAACCTGTAATTATTAATGCTGTTAGTGGGGATGATGCTATTTCCCCTAATAATACCCAACTAGGGGATAATAATACTGGAGACAGCAACAACCAATGGATTCCTGTTGATAGTCGAGATACCACCCAAGAAGTTTTTGTTCAACCCAATCCTAATACCGATGATTCTGAACATCGCCTAGAAGATCGATCGATCGCGATTCAAAAGACAGTAGCCAATATTACCGATAGTTCTAACTCTCCAGGGGATATCTTAGAATACACTCTTGAGTTTCAAGTCTCTGATTACTTTGCTTTTCAGAACATTGATATTATTGATACTTTTTCTGATGGTCAGAGATTTAATAATAGTTTTACTCCTACACTTACTGTTTCTGAACACGGTAATACGAGCAGGTGCTACAGATTCTTTTACGGGTACAGTTACTTCCGCAGGTTTAGCTACAACACCTATTAACAGTAACCTGGCAGGAGGATTAGAAGCAGGAGATTTAGTTACCTTTGCTCTTGTCGTGGAGAACACAGGCAGTAGCCGTGCAGGAGCATTTGATGTTGAAATCTCCGATACTTTACCAAATGGGTTTTTAATTCCCACAGGAGGACTAAATTTACAAGTTACTGATGGAGTTGGTGATTCCATTGACTTTATAGGACTTGGCGATCCTGATGGTATTGGTAGCGATCTTTTTGGGAATGGTATTCAACTAGATGATAGCAATGCTCCTAAGTACCCCGACAAAAAAAAATGGACAATCTTTGGCGCAGCCTCAAAGAGGCTGCGCCCCCCTCTACAATTACTTTTCGGACTTTCCGATTAATGTGAAAGATTGTCCATTTTTTTACAAGTAATTTTGCCCACCTACTTACTAGTGCCGAAATAGATGGAACAAACGGTGGTGCGATCGATGGTTTTCTCACCGATACTAATGGCAATCAGACTAATGCAGGACGCAATATTGCGGTTATTACCTACGATTTAGAGGTAGCTCCTAGTGTACCCTATACCAACTCTGATAACGATAGAGACACTTCAGAAGAATTATTAAATACTGCAACTCTCGAAAGTTATGCCAACATCGAAGGCGGACAAGACTTTCCTGATGCTGCCGACGATGCTAGTGTAGAAGTTGATGCTCCCGATGCAACCAAGTCTATTGTAACTACTTCCGAATCTTCTACCGTAGAAACTCAAGATGGTACAGGCACAAATAATAATGCCACTACTGGACGGCGTAAATTAGCTATTGGAGAAATCATTCGTTATCGATTAGTTGCTCGTATCCCAGAAGGTGAAGCTACCAACTTTCAGTTGCGCGATCGCTTGCCTAATGGTTTCCAGTTTTTAGATGATGGTACTGCTAAGGCAGCTTTTGTCTCTGATGAGGCACCGATTACTTCTGTTACTCCCTCTGTAAGCAACCCTCTTAACCTTGGATTAGGCTCGCCTGCTACTTTTGATAGCGATCTTTGGATTCAGGGAACTGATGAGAGTACTGTCACACCTACATTTGTTCTTCCCGATCCTAATATTGGTAGCAGTAGAAGTATTCGTGGTAACGATCCTGACCCAGATATTTATACTCCTAACAAAGATGTTTATTTTAAGTTTGGAGACATTAATAATCCAGACCGAGATGCTGATGATGAATATGTAATTGTTGAATTTAATGCCTTAGTAGAGAATCGAACTAATAATAATTTAAGTAACAACCGCCAGAATAGCTTTAGTGTTAATGTTGGCGTTGGCAATAACTTCAATACAGAAAGAGAATTAGCTCGCTCTAACACTATAAATACTCGCATTGTTGAACCAGAAATTACCATTGATAAGAAAGTCAATGGTAATGATACTGACACTATTCCATTTCGGGTTGATTCAGGAGATACAGTTACTTTTACTGTTACTTTTAGTAATAAAGATCTAGTTAATAACGCTACAGCATTTGACTTACAAATGACGGATACTCTTCCGTCTGAGTTAAATAATCTACAAATTGTCAGTGTAATCTCTAGTAATGCCTCTGTGATAGGAGTTGTCGATAATTCAGTCGTAGCGAGTAACGAAATTATTATTAACGTTGATGAATTACCAAAGGGAGAAAGTGTCACTGTTACCTACACCGCAGATGTAGGTGGTACTGTTACTCCCGATCGATTAATTGATAATACGGCAACCGTTACTTATACTAGCTTGCCTGGTACTGGTACAGCTAATGGCGATCCAGGTAATGCTACAGGCTCGACAACTCCAGGAACTTCTGGTGCAGACGATGGCGAAAGAGATAGTTCTGACGGTGCTGGAATCAGTCCTGATGACTATATCACGACAGATGCTGGTCAATTGCAAGCTGCTCCCCTCATACCAGCAAAAACCTTAGTAAGTACTTCTGAAGCTTCCACTAGTAACTCGGATGTAACTATAGGCGAAATAGTCCGCTATCGTTTGGCTGTGCAAATTCCTGAAGGTCAAATTCCTAATTTACAATTGGAAGATTTGCTTCCTGGGGGAATGGTTTATCTCAATGATGGCACTACCAAGGTTGCTTTTATTGCCAATGATGGGGGAATTACTTCTACTACTATTAGTGGCTCTGGTTTGCAAATAAGTGGAGATGCTCCTGTTACACCCACATTAGCACTAACATCCAGTGCGATCGCGGAAGAAAATCCTAATAGCAGTTTTGAGTCAGGTGAAAACCCCATTTTTAGTTTGGGTGATTTGACTAATGCGGATAGAGATGTAGATGGAGAATACGTTGTTATCGAGTTTAATGCTCTAGTCGAAAATATTATTGGTAATCAAGACCCCAACACTCTTGATAATATTTTTGAAGTACGTGCAACTAATGCTACTACCAGACAGTCTGACCCAGCAGTCACTATCAATATTGTTGAACCTTCGATCGCTAATGTTGCCAAAACAGTTTCTACCGATGGTGTCAATTTTGCTGAAAGTGTGACTGGAGACGCAGGAGATACTCTTACTTTTCAGGTTACTTTCTCCAATACAGGAAATACGACCGCTTTTGACGTTAATCTTACCGATAGTATTGCCGATCGATTCCAGAATCTCAGCAATATTCAGATTGTTGATGGTAACGGTAACTCTGCCTTTAGTAATCAAGGTAATACTACCGCTTTTGAAGTAAATTTAACTGACAGCTTACCAGCAGAGCTAGAAAATTTAGTTGTTAGTAGTATTATTATCAGAGATGAAATTGGTAATGATGTCACTGGCTCTTTTACCACTATTGATGCTTCTACCAGCACTATTGTTGATGTTGAAATAAACCAGCTTCTTAAAGACTATAGTGCAGAAGTTGAATATACGGCAGATATTATCAATAATATTGCCCCAGATACTTCGATCGATAATACGGTTAATGTTACCTATTCTAGTTTACCTGGAGATGATACTGATGGAAGTTCCAGTACTAGTCCTGGAACTACTAGCAATCCTACTGATTCTGATGTTAATGATCTGATACTAATCCAGTTACGGCAACTGTCAATGATGGTGCTGATGCCTTGCAAGATTCTTTGGGTTTACCTACTGGTGCTTTGAGTATTAAACGAAACAATTCCGGCAATGATAACTTGTTTCGTACTCCTAAAGAAGGCTCTGGGATTTATCAAGATTTTAGTTTTACGATCACTCCTGAGGATGTAGCTGACGGCAAGAATGTTATGCAAATTAGCTTTAATTGGAGTTATTTAACCAATGATGCTACTGATGCTGATTTAGGAGCTCAAGATTTTGGATTCTTTACAGTTTTCGATCGCAGTAGCGATCTCAATTCTCGTTTTATTAATGTCTTAGATGACAGTAGTGGAAATATAGGCACACCTTTAAGTTCTGGAACAACTAATTTTCAGGAGGTTAATACAACTTTCTACGATCGGAATAATCTTTTCACCTATCAAACCACTTCTTTGTCTGCGGGAATTTATAATTACCGCATTGGTTTTGGTGTCGTTGATGTAGATGGACTCGATCGCTCTTCTGCTCTTTTGATTGATAATTTTAATGTTCGGGAAATTCCTTTTGAATTTTCTCCTGGTTTTGGCTTAATGCTTATGACTGGTTTTTTTGGTATTAACTATTACCGTCGTTATAATTCTAATATAATACGGTGTTTTCTGAAAAAATACGGTGACCGCTTTATCTAAAGCTTTTGGACATAGGTAATCACCTATAATGTCTTTGAATTTTTTTAATCCCTGATAATTATGACTACACAATCAGAAATTCCTACTCTTGCAAGCCTAGAGTATATTGCTTATCTGGATGAAAATGGTTCTTTGACTGAAGATAACCAAAAAAAAATTGGCGTGTATGCTATTTTCGATCGCGACCGCCAACTGAAATTTGTAGGCTACTCCCGCGATATCTATCTCAGTCTGAAACAGCACTTAATTCGTAAACCTCAAGCTTGTTACTGGCTGAAAATACAAACTATCGATCGCCCTAATCGGTCAATTTTAGAAGAAATACGACAAGCTTGGATCGGAGAAAATGGGACTAATCCTCCTGGGAATGGAGAAGAAGAAGCAATGTGGACGCAACCAATAGATGCTAAACTCACTATGACAGAGGAAGAAAAGGCACAATATCAACAAAGTGATGAGTTAGGAAAAACTAAAATTTACAAAAAAGTAGCTAGACGAGTAGAAGAAACTGTTAAGGAACAATTAAAGGCACGGGGAGTCAATATGGATATCCGTTTTAACCCCAAAATAAAAGAGCAAGGTTTATTAGATTTAAAATAGGAAATAGGTAATTATTCTGAAACTTCTGAACTTCTGAACTCCTGAACTTCTATAACAAGACTATGAAAGCTGCACTACTGAATAAACGCTACCGTATTTTAGAAACTCTGGGACGAGGAGGGTTTGGAGAGACTTATTTAGCCGAAGATACCCATATGCCTTCGGGAAGAAAGTGTGTTATCAAACAGCTAAAACCAGTTGTCGAACAGCCTCATATTCCGTTGTGGATGAAAGAACGGTTTCAAAGAGAAGCAGCGATTTTAGAAGAGTTGGGAGAAGGACACCCTCAAATTCCCCGACTTTATGCCTATTTTTCCGAAGAAGACAAGTTTTATTTAGTTCAAGAATGGATTGAGGGACAAACCTTAGCCCAAAAATGGTCGAGTACTGGCAATTTAGATGCAGAACAAGTAATTAGTATTTTAGTCGAGCTTTTACCAGTTTTAGACTACATTCACGAGCGTCGGATCGTGCATCGAGATATTAAACCAGAAAATATTATTCTGCGCGATCGCGACCTTATGCCTATTTTGATTGATTTTGGCGTAGTTAAAGAAGCTATGGCTACAAAAGTTCATCCTAAGCAAAGTAGTGCATTTTCTGTCTCTATCGGTACTCCTGGTTATATGCCTTCCGAACAAGCTGCTGGTCGTCCCGTCTATTCTAGTGACTTGTATAGTTTAGGATTAACAGCTATTTTTCTCTTAACAGGAAAATCTCCTCAAGATTTAGAAGCAGACCCCCGTACGGGAGAAATAATTTGGCAAAAATACGCTCCTAATTTAGATGAAAAATTGACTGCTATCCTAGATAAAGCAATTCGTTTTCACCCCCGCGATCGCTTTTCCTCTGCTAGGGAAATGTTAACAGCCCTTCAATCTTCTTCCCCTGTTAGTCAGGTAATATCTAGGACGATGAGAGTTGCTCCAGGAAATATATCATCTCCAACTGACTATATTTCTCGATCGGACAAAAACTATACAGTTGCTTACGATGCTCCCTCTTCCAGAAAAAGTAATTGGTTCGTTAAAAGTTTCTTATTTTTCTTTATTACTACAGGAATTAGTTTAGGTGCATTTGTTGCTGGATTTTCTCTGTTGTCTAATTGGTGGAATTCTCGTCCTACACCTTCACCCCAAGCTAAAGTAGAAGAGTCCAATCCTATTAGCATTACTATTCCTAAACTTAACAAACCAGAAAAACCCAAAAAGCCAGAAAAATCAACCGAAGAGTTAGAACAAGAAGCCAAAAATCGAGAAGAAGAAGTAAAACCAGCAGAAACAAAAACAAACTTAGAAGCAGAATCTGAAATTCCTGAGGTCGTCATCGATACTAAACCAGCACCTAAACCTACTCCTCAGCCAGAATCTCAACCCCAAATAAAGGTACCCATTATTACTACAGGCACATCTGAAAGCCAGCTTGTTAGTACTTTAGGTAAACCAACGACTCAAAGAAAAGAAAGACGTGGCAGAGGACACACTCTTACTTATCACAATGTTGGTGCCGATCGAGTCCATCTCAGTTATCGATCTGATAGTAACGGGAAAATACGCCAAACCGATATAGCCTTGTCTCAATCAGTCAGTTTAGGGGCAATGCAAGACACTCTAGCTGAGATGTTGGGGGGTAATGCTCCTGCTGGAGTTAAGGAAAAACTAAGAAGGGTGTATTCTCGTCAAGCTGCATTTAGTTTTTTTAGAGTTGGTAATCTAGAAGGCAAAGTTCAGCGCGATGCTAAAGATAGAGTTAGTATTTCTGTTTGGGAATCAGGGTTTTAGCACCTACTAAAAACCTAAACAAAGTTGCACATACTTAGGACCTTGTTTAGGGTCGGGACTCGGTGATTTCCCTTGATTACGATTTGATTGTTTACTGGCAAGAGAGGGGCGCGAAGCCATCTCATTGATATCACCGTTATCACTATTTCTAGCTTTAACGTCACTGCCAACAAGAATATCCCCTAGGGTTTTCATCCAATCAAAAAGTTTTGAACGTTTGATTTTGTTATTCTTGAGATATCGTGCAATACGATTCCAAGTTGTCCAAGAATGCCTAGATCGATCCTCTGGTCTTACTAGGCAGACAGGGGCGCGTTCGCTATATCCCATTGCTCGTCGGGCAATGGTCATAGCTGCTGCCGTCCCTGAATTTAAACCATATCTAGGCATGAATTTAATCATGCCAATAACACTGGTAAAAGCTGGATTAACTTTATGCAAGCCAATTCCATAACGCTTACATCTTGAAGTCAACGTTTCTCTAAACATACTCGTGGCGAGATTAGATAGCATGGAATTATAAGTTTTTGATGCTTCACTCATACTTGCTTTCTTTTTAGAAAAATCTAATGATTCAATAGCAATAGGACATTGATAATTAAATGCTATATCTGTTAATTTAACTACCAAATTACGCATCATAACTTGTCTTTGTCCTGAAGAAAAACCCTTCCACTTAAAGTTAAGTTTCCCTTGAGCTTTGATATTACCATCAGCTAAAATATAAGCCCATTCAACAGAATCGTGGTTAAAATCGACTCCAACACAACCATTGTCAAAAGATGTGGTAACTGGAATTTCAAGAACGTAAGTAGTGAGATGAATATACCACTGGTCTTGTTTCTGCTCTCTCCTGAAAATTTGTACCGTAATCGGCTTTTGTTGTTGTAGCGCATAGAGTAATGATGATTTTCGACGACGGCGACATTCAGTAACTTGAAAAGGTATTTCTAGGTTTTGCCCATATCTGAATTGCATAAACCGAGGTAAAGTGACAACAGCTTTAAAATCATCCCCACCCACGAAAAAGATTTTAATCATTGTGCCACCACCATAAGTAGATTTACCAACACAATAAAATCTACCACCACGTTTTTTCTTCCAATCAGATAACCACTCATCGTGAGATGAATAGCCATTTTGTTCTAAGTGATCTTGAGCGTTAAATAATTTTTTGGAGCCAAAACAAATCTGTAATCTTTCTGTCGATTCTAGCTGGTTCAGTTGTTGTTTTAATGATTCAATTTTTAGCAGTTTAGACTTTAAACCCTTAGCTACTAATCTCTGTTTTTTCGTAGGATTATGAGTCGAATCTAATTCCTTTAAAATATCTTTTGCTTTCTGGGTTTTCTTCTTGATCTGTTCTTTAAGCCGTTTAATATTAAGTTTTTTTGCCGTAGTTAATTGAGAGTAAGTTTGTTTGACCTCAGTAGCGATAGAATCAGCCCAAGCCCATTGAATATTAAATCTAGACTGATAGGATTTTTCAATCTTGTTCTCGCTCATGCCGTGTTGCATATCATTCAAACCAGTACGACGTATTGATTCGTAGTGATTTCCTAGAACATCAAGAATAGGGCACCCTTCAATTTTGGCTTCGACTCCTATCCTGAGTCCTTTGGTGAAAGATGGCATGATCTAGCATTGAAGTTTGTTTGGCAATTTTAACAGAGTTTCACGAGGTATGTCTAGTATATCTCGTATAGCTTTCTCTTTCTCTTTTCTATAGCTTCTTGACCCATACAGTTAGTAGTTAGTAGTTATTAATCATTATCATTTTCCTATCTCCCTTGTCTTCCCTTTTTCCACTAGGCAATTTATTTTGCATTCCTACTTATGTGTCTTTTTGATGGTGTACTTCAATAACAGTATGAACATTACCTCTGGGAGAAAAATCTCCTTTAATCGTCACTTCTAAGGGGTCGCAAGCAGCAACAAAATCATCTAAAATTTGATTGACCGATTCTTCGTGGGAAATATAGCGATCGCGATAACTATTGATATAGAGTTTTATTGCTTTTAGTTCTACTACTTTTTCATCGGGAGTATAGGTAATGTAAATAGTGGCAAAGTCTGGATAGCCAGAAAAAGGACACTTACAAGTAAACTCTGGTAGTGTAATATCAATTTTGTAGCGTCGCCCTACTCTGGGATTGGGAAAAGTAATTAATTCTCCTTCGGCGATCGCTCTTTCCCCATACTTTACTTGTTGATTTTCTGATTGAGAAGAATTAGACATAAAAGATCGAGCTATCTTCGCAAAAATTAATATTTAATCCATTATATAGATTAGTTGTTAACTTCAATAAGCTTTTTCTCCCAAGCTAAGGTAGTTTCAACGATCGTGTCTAAAGAATTATATTGAGGTTGCCAACCCAAAACATTCCTTATTTTATCAGCAGCAGCTACAACGCAAGCAGGATCCCCCTTTCTTCTTTCAGTTTCAATAACCTTAAAATCTACTTGAGAAATCTCTTTCACCTTATCAATAACTTGACGTACACTATAGCCTTGACCGTAACCACAATTGAGAGTGTGGCTTTCATTTGCCGTTTGTAGATAGGTTAAAGCATCCAAATGAGCTTTAGCTAAATCCTGTACGTGAATATAATCTCGTATACCAGTACCATCTAAGGTGGGATAATCCGTTCCAAAAATACTGACAGAATCACGACGACCTAAAGCTGCATCACAAGCAACTTTAATCAAGTGAGCGGATTTTTTACTACACTGACCGATCTTACCCGATACGTCAGCACCAGCAACATTAAAATAGCGAAGGATAACATATTTAAAATCTGATGCCAGACTATAATCCCGAATAATTCTCTCACTCATTAGTTTAGAACTACCATAGGGATTTATAGGTACAGTAGGTGAGGATTCTGTTACTGGATATTCTTTAACTTCACCATAAACAGCAGCAGTACTAGAAAAAACAAACTTATTAACGGCAAATTTTTGACAGCATTTCAATAAATTGAGAGTATTAGCGGTATTGTTGTCGTAATAATGAAGAGGCTTGACAAGAGATTCTGGGACAGAAATACTAGCAGCAAAATGTAAAACGGCTTCAAATTGATATCGGTCAAAAAGATCGGCTAATTTAGTAAAATCTTGCAAATCACCTCTAATTAATTTGCCATAAAGTAAAGCTGAAGATGAACCAGTAGAAAGATTGTCGTAAACAACAACATCATAACCAGCTTTTCCTAGTTGTTTGATGGTGTGAGAGCCTATATATCCAGCACCACCAGTAACTAGAATTGTTTGATTCATAAGTTAAAAGATAGTAAATAGGTATTAAGTAATAATAATAAAATCTGTTACTGAAGATTAAGATCGCCAAGTACGAATTACTAATGTTCGATATTAACAATTTTTGACATTTATAAAGCGTCCAACCAACATAAATATGTCGGGGACGCTCTAATTTTTGTTTATTTATTTATTTATATTTAGGGTCTTTATATTAGCTGACCCCATTTGAGCTTATATATAGGATCCCAGACATTTCGCTTAAACATTCTTTTCGTAATATTTTTTTTATATTTACTAATCTTACTTTTATTGCTGTTTTGTAAACTTATGTCGATTACTAACCAAAGATACTCCCAACTTTTGAGATATCCAAACTTCAAAATTACGAATTTTATAAGAACGAGCAGCGATTAAAGGGTCTACCATGGGTTCGACTAAGATAGTAAACATACCCAAACGGTTTCCTGCCAGTACATCAGTGAATAATCGGTCTCCCACCATAGCTACCTGCTCTACAGGTAGATTCATGGCTTCTGCTGCTTGTCGCAGTTTTTTACGAGAGGGTTTTTTTGCTCCTACGATGTAGGGTAAATGTAAAGATTTAGCAATATTGCCGATACGAGTTTGGCTCAAATTATTGCTAACCAGCCAAATAGCTGCTATTTTTCTTATTTCTGCTACCCACTGTTTTAACTCTTCGGAGGCTTCTTTTTCTTTCAAAGGAACCAATGTTTCATCAACATCTAGCACTAGACCTTTAATTTGATACTGCTGTAAAATCTCCGCAGTTAGATCGGTGATAGTATCTCCCAAGATTAAATCTGGCTGTAGTAAAATTGCTTTATTCATAGCACGCTCGATTTAGATCGCTAACTTTTATTTCTGAGCTTGAATAACTTGTAAACTTCCCCCAGCATATAAGTTCTGAGTCAAGACATCAAAACCTTGTTTGGTTAAATTTTGTCTTAGATTATTTTTTAGTAATTGCCATGCTGTTTCTGTTTCAAACAACCATAAGAATATAACTAAAGGAAGCCAAAAAAACCGATTATTAGGTTGATGAAAATCGACTAAAGTAAAAATACCTCCTGGTTTTAAGACTCGATACACTTCTTTAAAAATCTTCTCTAGTTCTTGAGGAGTCATTTCATGTAAAGCAGAACTAGTATGAACTAAATCAAACTGATTATCTGGTAAGGGTATATCTTGGGCTAGTCCCTCTACATATTTTGCTTCAGGAACATTATTTTTAGCTCTGGCTAAAGCGACAGGAGAGATATCTAACCCCGTAACACAGTCACTTTTTTGTACCAAAAATTTAGTAGTTTGACCTGCTCCACAGCAGAGGTCTAATATTTCAGTATCGCGATCGATTACTAAATTTTGTAATGCCAATTGACGGAATCGCTTTTCTCCCCCTACCCCCAAAGCAGCCAAACGCGATATAGCATCGTATAACCATTGATATTGATAACTCAAAGTTCTTAGAAATGTTGCCAATTGTTAACCTCTCTAGTTAAGTTCTGTATATTCTGACAATGAAAACCCATTACAAGATATATTGTTAAAATTAGTAAAGAAAACTGAAAATTAAGATAAGTTATTAAAGTTATGGGTCGTATAGGAGTACTATTACTGAATTTGGGTGGACCAGACCAAATAGAAGATGTCCGACCTTTTTTATATAATCTATTTTCCGATCCGGAAATTATTCGCTTACCAATTAAAGCACTACAAAAACCTTTAGCTTGGTTTATTTCTACAGCAAGAGCTAAGAAATCTCAGCAAAACTATTTACAGATTGGTGGGGGTTCTCCTTTACGGAAGATTACAGAAGCTCAAGGAGAAGCTTTAGAAAAGAAGTTAGCAGAATTAGATCGAGATGCCAAGGTCTATATTGGTATGCGTTATTGGCATCCTTTCACAGAAGAAGCGGTCGCTAAAATTAAGCAAGATAAGATTGAAAAACTAGTTATTTTACCTCTTTATCCACAATTTTCAATAAGTACTAGTGGCTCTAGTTTTCGCATTCTCGAAGAAATGTGGGCAAAAGAACCCGATTTAAGAGCAATAGACTATACTCTTATCCCTTCTTGGTACGATCATTCAGGCTATTTGCAAGCTATGGCAGATTTGATTGCCAAAGAATTAGAACAGTTTGAAAATCCAGACCAAGTTCATATCTTCTTTAGTGCCCATGGTGTTCCTCAAAGCTATGTCGAAGAAGCAGGAGACCCCTATCAGAGAGAGATTGAGGAATGTACTCGCTTGATTATGCAAACTCTCGCTCGACCTAACGAATATACCCTGGCATATCAAAGTCGTGTAGGGCCAGTAGAATGGTTGCAACCATATACAGAAGAATCATTAAAAGAATTGGGAGAAAAACAGATAGACAATTTATTGGTTGTGCCGATTAGTTTTGTTTCCGAACATATAGAAACTCTCCAAGAAATTGATATTGAATATCGAGAAGTCGCCGAAGAAGCAGGAATTAAAAATTTCCATCGTGTCCCTGCACTCGATACTTATCCAGGATTTATTGACTCTCTGGCAGATTTAGTAATTGATTCTTTGGATAATAAACCTTGTACTTTTAGTGAGGTTACTCATCCTAAGAAAAATATGAAGATGTATCCTCAAGAACGTTGGCAATGGGGAATGACTACAGCAGCAGAAGTTTGGAATGGTCGTTTAGCTATGTTGGGATTTATTGCTTTGTTGCTGGAATTGATTAGCGGAAATGGCCCGTTACATATGGTTGGATTGCTTTAATAGCTATCAGTTTTTGACAGTTTACTTTTGTTGTACCAATCGCGCCAAGCTGTAGCACTTCGGATAGCAATCCAAAGTAATAGCAAAGCAATTAAACCACCTTCCTGTGGTGCTTCAAAAGCAAAAAATACTAGCGCGATCGAAAGTACATCTTCCACAATCACCATCCAAATAGGAATGCCCCGTAAGCGAAAAAACCAACCAACTTTTACTAAAGTTAGTAGTAAAGCAAATATGGCGCCTAAAAAACCAAGTAGCCAAATAGGGCTAAAATCGAGATTAAAAATCTTAGCTGTTGCCACAGCAATTAAAGCACCAACTACAGGGCTACATAATAATTGAACTATTTGTAAAATTCTTTGCCCAAGTAATTTTTTAGAAGCAAATAGTTCAAATAACGACCAACTAATCAAAACTGATAACAAAATTGGTGGTTTTATTAGATTTAGAAACGGTAAATTAGACCACAGACTTTCGCCATACAATAAACTAGTTACCAAAAGAGGTAGAGCAATTCTGATTCCTGCTGCTGCTGAAGCTGAAAGTACTGCCAAAACTAGCATCATCATGACAGTTACGAAAAATGTTAAGAGTACCTTGTAATATAACTAAAAAAAATACCTATGTCTGTGATTAACACCAATCTGTGGCTTATTAAAAATAAAAATTGGTCACTGAATTTAGAGCGGGAATTTTAAACAAAAAAAAATAGTTTTAGCTTATCCCGAACGCAGGTTATTTACTTAGTATTTGCAGGCTTTAAGGTAAAATGTGTCATCTCAACAACATAATTTAAATACCAAATATTCATAAATTCATGACCAATTCATCCAATCAAAACCGTTCTCAATCTAAAAAAAATAACCTCGATCCAGAAATGTATGCTCGGCTCAAAGCAGAAGCAAAAGCTCCCTATAAAGGTTTAAGAAAGTTTTTTTACCTAGTCATAGGTGCATCGGGATTTATTGGTGCTGTAGTTTTCCTAGCAAAGATAATAGCAGGAAAAGATATTGCTACTGCCTTACCTAATTTTGCTTTGCAAGTTGGTCTGATCGCTCTAATGATCTTTTTTTATTCTAGAGAAGATGTGAATAAGCAGGAAGGAGAAAGTAAGTAAATAGCAAGAACCCGAAGCAATACTTCTCGAATAAGTCTCTTTATTGAGCGAGAAAGATTGCTATCGCTAATTGCTTCCCTTTGCCCTCTCTCCTAACCTCGCCCACAAAGTGGAATTGCCAAACTAGAAGTATTGGAACCCGAAGGGCTAAAAGCTAAAAGCTTATAGCTGATAGCTTTTGGCTATCCCAATCAATAAACTTTCTGAATCCGAACTAACGTTATCTACTCTTCCGAGTCACGATCTGGTGATTCCTGAGAAGTGATAGAGTTAGCATCTGTTTTTGCTCCTATTGCCAATTGCTCTTTCACTTGTTGTTCGATTTGAACAGATAATTCTGGATGTTCTTCTAGATATTTAATCGTATTATCCCGACCTTGACCGATATTATCGCCGTTGTAACTATACCAAGCTCCTTTACGTACCACAATATCATTATCTTCCGCTAAATCCAACATACATCCCATTCGAGAAATACCTTGACCAAAAATAATATCGAATTCAGCAATACGGAATGGAGGAGCAACTTTATTTTTAGCAACTTTGACTTTAGCGCGGATACCGTATTCTCCCTCGCTGCCTTTTTTGAGAGTTTGAATTCGGCGTATATCTAGCCTTACAGAAGCGTAAAATTTAAGAGCAGTACCTCCAGTGGTAACTTCAGGACTACCGTAGGTAACACCAATTTTTTGCCGAAGCTGATTGAGAAAAATCACTGTAGAACCAGATCTACCGATATTTCCCGCAATTTTACGTAAAGCTTTACTCATCAAGCGGGCTTGTAGGCCTACTTGATTATCACCCATTTCTCCTTCTATTTCTGCGCGGGGTACCAGGGCAGCAACAGAGTCTACTACTACTAAGTCTACCGCTGCCGATCGCACCAACTGATCGACAATTTCTAAAGCAGATTCCCCATGATCTGGCTGTGCTACTAATAGATTTTCAATATCTACCCCTAAAGCTGCTGAATAGGTAGGATCGAGCGCGTGTTCGGCATCAACAAAGGCTGCTACTCCTCCTGCTTTTTGTACTTCGGCGATCGCATGAAGTGCTAAGGTTGTCTTACCCGAGCTTTCTGGACCATAAATTTCGATCACTCTGCCTTTTGGTAAACCTCCCCCAAGAGCTACATCCAAGGTTAATGCGCCAGTAGAAATTGTTTCTACTTTCATTTGGGTAGCATCTCCCAAGCGCATAATCGAACCTTTACCAAAGTTGCGCTCGATTTGTTTTAAAACCAAATTTAAGGCTTTTTCTTTATCGGGATTAGTAGGAATATTTACA
The DNA here is from genome assembly GCA_030065635.1 of Xenococcaceae cyanobacterium MO_188.B32. Taxonomy (GTDB): domain Bacteria; phylum Cyanobacteriota; class Cyanobacteriia; order Cyanobacteriales; family Xenococcaceae; genus JASJDJ01. Next base: position 20,893 of record JASJDJ010000027.1, on the reverse strand, counting down.
GTAGTTGCCATAAAAGCCTCAATAATTATCTAGAAACAAAATTTAATGCAATATAATACGGAAGGAGCTCTTCCCTACCGAGATAGTTGTTAGTTACTGATACTAACTTATCTACTAAACTTTTTTTGCTGGTTTTGGACTAATAATTCTCTTGACTAAAAAATCATCTTTTCTATTTTAGTGCAGAAGTACTGCTTTATGTAGATATATTTTTTTGACTGCGGAATGGGGTCACCGCAGAGGTCAGACCCCGCGTCGGCGTAAGCGGTCGGAACTTGGCGACGGGGCTTTCAAGGGCGCGAACCTGTGTCGCGCCACAGCCCCTCAGGTTTCCTCGCCTTAAGCACGCCGACCGAGCAAGGGAACGCTGACCTTAGCACCGTCGTTTTACTGTGAAACAGTTGCCGTGCGGAGGTGTCCTCCGTCGAGCAAACGGTACGAACCCGAAGGGCGGTGTAACGGTGACTCAATTTTGAAATAAGCTTACTAATCTGATTTTATATTTAGGTAACCAAGAAAGATGATTTCTGTGAGGTTTTCTTAACTAACTTTCGCTCTAATAACTTATGCAGCTTGTTTCAAAGTAGAGTTTTTAGCTAACTTACCATCTTCCATATGGACAATGCGATCGGCTACATCTAAAATACGGTTGTCGTGAGTAACCATCAAAATAGTGCTACCTTGTTCTCTAGCGAGTTTTTGCATGAGGTTAACCACATCTCGACCAGATTTACTGTCTAACGCTGCTGTCGGTTCATCAGCTAGAACAATCGCGGGATGAGATACCAAAGCACGGGCGATCGCTACTCTTTGTTTTTGTCCCCCAGATAAGTTATCGGGATAATATTCAAGTCGATCGTCTAATCCTACTTGTTCTAACATTTTAGCAGCGCGATCGTGCATTTCAGCTTGAGAATATTTGCCGTGTACTTCTAAACCCATCTGTACATTTTGTAGAGCCGTTAGACTTTTATGGAGATTATGAGCCTGAAAGATATAACCGTTGTTTCTTCTTGTCTGTATTAATTGTTCGGTTGTCGCACCGCAGAGTTCTTGTCCTAGTATTTTTAAACTACCAGACTGAGCAGAACGCAAACCACTAACTAAAGTTAATAAAGTAGTTTTACCAGAACCAGAAGGTCCTGTCATCAGTACAATTTCTCCTCTGTTAATTTCTAAATTGATATCAAATAAAACTTGTTTACGGAGTTGTCCCTCACCAAAATAATGGTTGAGGTTGTGAATATAAATTACTGGATTTGTTGATAATTTATTGTTCTGCATATTAATAAGATTCCTAAAGAATTTTGAGTTAATTAAGCAAGATTAAGTTGGTAGTTTGAATAACTTTAATGATGAGAAATAAGTGATAAGATACTAAACTCAATTTATCTGTAATTTGACTATGTTTGGTACACAAAATATTTCTGTTTTTTTGGTAGCAGCAATTTCACTAAATTTATTACCTGGTGCCGATACTTTGTATATTATCGCTCGTAGCATAGCCCAGGGAAGAAAAGCTGGTGTTATATCAGTTTTGGGCATAAACACAGGCTTATTTTTACACACTACTGCTGCTGCACTGGGACTGTCAGCTATTTTAGCCACCTCAGCAATAGCATTTACTATTGTTAAATGGATTGGTGCTGTGTATTTAATATATTTGGGTATCCAAATGTTCATTAATGATAGTTCCTCAAAAGATATTAAGGTTATAGCAGAAGCTAAAAGTCTATGGACGATTTATTATCAGGGAATTTTAACTAATATTCTCAATCCAAAAGTTGCTCTATTTTTTTTGGCATTATTACCGCAATTTGTCGATCCAGCTAGTACTTATAAAGTATTGTCATTTTTCTTTTTAGGTTGTTTATTTATCACTACTGATACTTTATGGACTTTATTTCTTGCTTTATTATCAGCTAAGGCTTCTGGTTTTGTTCGTTCCCAAACTAAGTTGATAAATATGGCTAGAAAAATAACAGGAGTGATTTTTATTGGTTTGGGAATTAAGCTGGCTACGGAACAAGCAAAGTAAATTATCTAGTAATTTCATTTGATAGTAATAAATTATCAAGCTATAGTCATACAAAAGAGATAACCTTGTATAGCTTTAGAATTTGTCATTTGAAACTTAAATAGAAAAAATAATATGGTGTTATCTTCAGACATAATTCTTGAAACAGATCGATGTAAACTTAGGCAAATTAAAAAAGAGGATATTCCTTTCATTTTTTCGGCAACTAGATATAAAGGTTTTAATGATGGATTACTATGGGATGCACCAGAAAGCGAAGATGAATTAGTAGAAGGGTATGACGAAAGAGTTATCAAAATATGGAATAAAGGACAATCATACGCATTTACTATTTGTTTAAAAGAAGAGAATAAACAACTGGGAAGCATTAGTATTAGAAAAGACTTCGATCGCGTGTGGAATACAGGATTTTGGCTGCATCCTCAAGCACAAGGAAAAGGCTATATGACAGAATCAGTTAAAGCAATTCTTAAACTCGGTTTTGAGGTATTAGGTGCAGAAAAAATTGAATCATATCATGCAGTATGGAATAAAAAGAGTGAGAAAGTTTTAAAAAATGTGGGAATGAAATTCATAGAGTATATACCTCAAGGATTTATGAAAAAGGGTAAATGGGTAGAAGAAAATAAATTAGGAATTACTAAAGAAGAATGGCAGAAATTAAGTTAATTTAAAACAATTTCTACTTTATCTCCATCCTTAATTTGATGAACATCTCTTAATTTTACTTCGCAAGCTACTTCAACAATAGTATGGGGATGATCTCCTATACCTTGTTCATTGCGATCGGTACGTAAAATGTATGCAGGATGACCTAAAATTTGACATCGTACTAGATAAATTGATACTGTTCCTCCATATTCTTTAGCATCAAGACAAAGTGTATTTTCAGGAATGTAATAAGGTCGATCTAGCTTGACATTGAGTGTACCAGGAAAAAAGTTTAATCCTGTTTTTTGGTAATAGTAATAATGTAATTGCTCAATCCATCGAGAAAAATTACCTTTGCCACTAACAACTTTGCCATGAAGTATTTTCATTTGTATTTACACTTGTTGAATTTACTCTCAGAATTAGGGCGATCGCAACTCACTTAATTCATTCTTTTAAACCTTAAATGATTAGATATATCTACTCGGCAGACAATATAAAACCAGAACAATTAAAAGGCTTTTGTGTTAATGGGCAACATCCCCTTAGTCAAAAGACACATCTTAAACTGCTTCTTAATAGTGATGAAATTGTTCTCGCTATAGATGATGAAACAGATAAAGTTGTAGGTTTTATTACGGCAGTTACCGATAAAATTATTTCTGCCTATATTCCTCTACTCGAAGTTTTACCCGATTATCAAAATAAAGGAATTGGTAACGAACTTATGCGGATTATGCTCACTCGTCTTCAGCAATTTTACATGGTAGACCTCCTATGCGATTCTAAATTACAATCTTTTTATGAAAAGTTAGGAATGCAGAAAGTTACAGGGATGTGTATTCGCAATCATGAAGCAATCCGTAAAATAATTTAGTAGACTTATTTTATGGCGAAGAAATAACAAATACTGGCAAATATCTCTTGAGTCTATCAATTATTTATGGAAAGATCGCCGAATATCATTTGGTCTTACGAAGGAAAACCCGATTTAGCTGTAGGTACTCAGGCAACAACTACAGAAAAAATCCTTGGTTGGACTACGGGGTTGATAGGCGTAGTAATTCTTTGTTTCTATAGTTGGAAAAATGACTTTGATTGGACAACTTGGCAATATATTATTGCAGTAATTATTGCTTATGATATTGTTGGTGGTGCAGTAGCAAATTCTCTCAATTCTTGTAAGCGTTTCTATCATTCTTCTCTCCAAACATTTGAACCTGGTTATGTAAAGCTAGCTAAAAATCATTTATTCTTTTCTATTATTCATATCCATCCTTTAATAGTTAGCCTGATATTTTCTTCTGCTAGTTGGTTTTATGGTTTGTTTTGGTATTTGATGTTGCAAATTTCAGTTTTAACTGTGATTAGGACACCTCTTTATCTACAACGTCCAGTTTCAATGCTTATTATCGTTACAGCTTTATTAATAAATGGCTATTTTATAAGTTCACCTACTGGATTTGAGTGGCTTATTCCTATTTTATTTCTCAAAATTGTCTATGGTCATACTGTTAAAGAAGAGCCTTATAGACCCGAAACTGAAAAGAATATTTAACCACGATCGACAAACTTTTCAATACAACCAGCTACGATAAAAAAATTATCATCTTTCATATCTTCGTAAAGCCAAACCATGCGATCGATAAACCACAATTTACCCATGCTAATAAGAATTACACCCATTAGAGTAGGGTAAATTTCTAGATTAACTAAACCTAAAATTAAAAAAGGTATCCCTAAAGCAGAAATTATACTAAGAATATTGGGGACTCTTTGGTGATGTTTGGGTACGGGAATTCGATCGCGATTAAGCCAAACTCTCTCCCCTAAAACTGCTTTTGAAGCCCAATTATTAGTTGTTTCTGGCTTAGGAAATAAGCGAGGATTAAACCACATCCAAAAGAGCGCGATCGCAATAGGTAAAAGAGATAACCACCCAAGCCATACTCGACTCCAAATAGCTAAAATGAGCAATGGTAAGACAGTAAAGCGAGTCCAGACACTCCAAGGATTAGCATGACGCGACCAAGTTCGATCGTCCATTTGAAATGAATTAGCAATTGTTCGTTCGAGAGTCATAATTTCGTACATTATTTAACAGTAATTGAGCAATTAATAATCAATAAATTAAAAATTGATGAAGAGAAATTCCTTCTTCCTCAGCTAAATTGGTTAATTGTTGATGTAATGTTTCTGGTAATCTCAAAGTTAATCTGTCCATATCATTTATCCTTGTTTATAGTTAAATGTCTCTTTCTCCAGAAATTAAAACTCTTATCGCTCGCTTAGCACGAGAATTACAGGAAATAGAAGAAGATGTCAAAGAAGGTCTAAATATTATTCAGCCAATAATTGCAAGTTTTCCTAATAATGTTGTCCTGATTCAGTTTTTTGCTTCTCTTAGTAATAATTTAATTTATGTATAAATCTCAAGAAAAAGAATTCAAAATTTCCTAATTTTCAAATAATAATTGTTGTCCCATAAAATCGTCAAAATATTCTTGGCATGAAAAATCTGCAAAAGTTTGACGACAATTAAAACCTACAGCAATAAAATCAATTCCCAGATTTTGTGCCACTTTCCAATCCCAGATTCCGTCTCCAAAAGCGATAATTTTCTTATAGCTTGATATTTTGTAAAAATTTTTGGCATTTTTGATTGCGTTTAAGACAATTTTTTCCCTTACTTGTTCACGATTACAAGAAAACAATAGCGATTCGTTAACATTTGGAAATCCAATTGAAAGTTTGTAAAGAGCCAGTCGACGAAACGAACCAGTAGCATAAATAACTGCATAAGGCGTATACAAGTGCAAGTAATTAACAAAAGCCACTGCTCCAGGAATTTCTGAAAAAGGTTTTCCCTTTAAATACTTAAAAGTAAGTCTGTACACATCATTCTCAAATCGATTTATGTCTTCATCAGTCATATTACGTTTCCGATGAAGTGAAAAAATTGTGTTCGCAATATAAGAGTCTGTATGATGCTTATATTTTAAAAAATCATCATCATAAGGTGTCAACTGAGCATTTCGTAAAGCAGAATGAAAAGCCTTTTGATGAACAAAAACAGAATCAGTTAGTGTTCCATCAATATCAAATATTGCTAATTTAGTTTTGGCAGGTATTGAAATCATATCGCAGTTCCAATTTTATCACCCATTTTAATAAAATATATCAGCAGGATCGGCTGACTATAGTTTACGAAAGGCGATCGCTTGTGCAGCATATTATTTTTGATTTTTGATTTTTTCTTTGAGACAATTAATTGTATCTGGAGTTAATTCTGGTTCTAGTTCAACAATTTCTCGTTTAGATAACACCGTTTCAATTTCTTCTGCATCAGCTTTTCCTAATTGCGCTAAAAGATGGTTGAAATTCTCTTGCTGTTTTTCTATATTTTCTTTTGAGATAGTTTGCACTGTATAAGCAGAAATTACTTGGCGTGTTAATGCGTAAACAATATATTGATTTAGAGAAATTCCTTCTCCTTGAGCTAAGTTAACTAATTGTTGGTGTAATGTTTCTGGTAATCTTAAAGTCAATCTATTCATATCATTTATCCTTGTTTATAGTTAAATGTCTCTTTCTCCAGAAATTAAAGCTATTATCGATCGCTTAGCACGAGAATTACAGGAAATAGAAGAAGATGTCAAAGAAGGTCTAAACATTATTCAGCCAATAATTTCAAGTTTTCCTAACAATGTTGTCCTGATTCAGTTTTTTGCCTCTCTTAGTAATAATTTACTGTATGTAGAAATTTCAAGAAGAAGAATTGAAATTACTTTAAATCGTCTTTCATCAGTAGATGTAAATGCTAACGAAATTTTAGAAGCAGGAGAAGATTTGGGAATGGAATTAGGAAGAGCCATAGAAGCTAAAATAAGTGTCAAACAGATAGTAAATCGCTTGAGAGAATTACCATGAAACAATTACCAGATGAAAAAACTATGTTAGAACTTTTAAAGTTAGCTAGTGATGCCGAACAAAAATCCAAAGCTTTATGCGATTTAACAGCAAAAATAGATGAAAAATGGCGCATTCGTTTAGAATCTAGGCAAGAAGTATTTAAGCAATCCGATAAAAGTGAGAAAATCTCTTAGTTTTATCAAGCATTACTAAAGAAGAATGGAATCAATTAAATTATTAAAATATATCTGCTGGATCTGCTGATTGAAGTTTACGAGTGGCGATCGCGCCTGAGATACCGCACATCACAACTGTTATGATTAATACAGTAACGGCTCTAGATACAGGCAAAAATATGGGTAAAGCTGTTGCCATAGCGGTTAAACGATACAATCCTGCTGCGATCGCCACACTGGGAATAAAGCCAACAATGGATAAAATTAAGGCTTCTTCAAACACTACACCGAGCAAATAAGAGTTACGATAGCCCATTGCTTTAAAAGTAGCGTATTCTGCCATATGATCGTTCACATCGGTAGAAAGAACTTGATAAACGATGACGATACCCACAATAAACCCCATCATCGTACCCAAACTAAAGACAAAGCCAATGGGAGTCCTGCCTTGAATATAATTTAGTTCTGCATCTATATATTCTTGATATGTATAAGCTTGAACATCGTCAGGAAGATAATTATTTAAGTAAGTTCTTGTTTCCTCTATATCTTTTTCTTCCTGAAGATTAATTACACCTAGACTAACCATTCCTGGTCGTTTTTTCGGAAATAAGCGCATATAGTTTTGAGAACTAGTAATTAATGCCCCATCATCTTGAAAAGAAGCTCCTAATTGAAATAAACCGCCAATAGTTATGGTAGTGCGCTCGATTTCTGTAGTAATGGTTTTTCCTTGTTCGATTTGGCTAATAACCTTGTCATATTCTCCTCTAGAGGCTCGATCGAATAACAACGTATCAGGAATCTTAACTTTATATAATTGACTATTTACTTCAGGTAAATCAAAAGCGGGTTTATCTGGATCGAAGCCAATTACCATCATCGAAGTTTTCTCTCTATTCTGAGGGTTACGCCAGTTAAGAGAACCAACATAGACGGGTTCGGCAGATTTTACCCCTGGTATATCCATTGCTTGATAAAGTCTTCGGCGCGGAAAGGTATATAATTTATTAAAATTAGTTGCTTGGGTACTGGTTAAAATAATATCTCCCTGAATTTTACGTGGGTATTGAGTATTGGTTGTATACAGGGCATTCATAAAACCCAACTGCATAAAAATTAAAATATCTGCAAAGGCAATTCCAGATATTGCAGTTAGTAAGCGAAATTTATCGTGTTTTAATTGCAACCATCCCAGAGGGGTTCGGTTTTTTAGTGCTTTAAACATAATTTTTTCAATTGTCGATTTGTAGGTGCTGTTCCCGAAAAGCCCCTACAGGTTAATTTTCACGCTGACGAGTAAATTAGTTAACCCTGCTACTCTTTTAGTAGATTCCTCATCCAGTTTGACTTTCACTTCTACTACCTTGGCATCGATGTTAGCCGTAGGATCGGTGTTGACTACTTCTTGTCTTTGGATTTCTAAACCGATATGTTCTACTGTTCCTGTTAATTTTCCCGATATGGCACTACTGGTAATATCCGCTTTTTGTCCTAACTTAACTTTACTTATATCGCTTTCGTAGACTTCTGCTACTGCATACATCTGGTTAATTTGTCCGATTCTGGCTATCCCTTCATTACCAGACACTACTTCCCCAGGGCGAGTGAGGATTTTAGTAACCGTTCCTGCTTGGGGAGATTTAATATAAGTGCGATCGAGATCTGCCTTGGCTGTGGCTACTGCTGCTTGTGCCTCTTTTACTTCTGCTGCTGCTACTGCTACATCTACAGGGCGAACTTCAGCGATTTTATTTAAAGTAGCTTTGGCTTCGGCGATTTGCTTTTGTTGGGCGGTACGAATACGATTTAACTTGGCTTTGGCTTCAGCTAGTTGTTCTTGGGCTGTTTCTAGAGTAAGTTTTTTAGCATCTCTTTGGGAGGTAGAAATTGCACCCCGATCGTACAGTTGTTGATACCTTTGATATTCTACTTGGGCGTTTCTCAATTCCGCTTCCATCCGCGATACCATGGCAGTTTGTGCTTCAATATCGTTACTGCGTTCGGCTTCGATACGGGCGATCGCTGCTTTCTGTGCCTCAATTTCTCCTGTTTTTGCCCCTGCTTTTACCCGTGCTAAATTGGCTTGGGCTACTGTAACTCTTGCTTCTGCTTGTCTTAAAGCTGCTTCCGCGCGATCGCGACTGTCTAAAATAGCAATAATTTGTCCTTTGGCAATTTCTTCTCCTTCTGTTACCAGTAACTCTTCGATCCGATTCCCTTCAGCAGCAGAAGATACTGATACTTGTATTATCTCTCCACTGGGTTCTAATCTTCCTAAAGCGGTTACAGTCTTAATTTCTGGGATAACTGTTTGTGGTACTGGTTCGGGTTGAGATGGAGAAAACTGACGCAAAGCGTAAACCGTCGTTCCTGCCATGAATAAAGTCAATCCAATTATCAATGCAGGAGATTTTTTTATGAGAGGTTTTGAAGATTTAGCTTGGCTATCTGTTATGTAGTTCATGGCTATCTAGTTCGTCTATTACTAAACCGTTTAGTTTAAATTGATTAATACTATAATAAAACTAAACTGATTAGTTTAGCAACATGAAACAACCAGAAAATGTTCGAGAACCTGGGAAGCGTCATCTACCGTTGACAGGGTGTTTAAATCTACGAGAGTTGGGTGGTTATGCTACTGCTGATGGTAAGCTTACGCGCTGGCGTACTCTATTGCGTGGGGATAGTCTGCATAAATTATCACTAGAGAGTCAGCAAGCGATTATAGATTATGGAGTAAAAACGATTATCGATCTGCGAACTATATCTGAGGTAAACAAAAAGCCGTATATTTTGAGTAGCTCGCCAGAGATCGGTTATTTTAATCTACCTTTACTCGAAGAAGACAATTTTCCTCAGTTATGGGCAAAGAAAACACTGTTTAAACATAACTGTTTTATGCTAGAAGAGCGATCGCCACAAATCAAAGAAATTTTGTCAGTAATTGCGACTCAGCAAACGGCATTTGTAATTCATTGTGCAGCAGGAAAAGATCGAACGGGAATAATTATTGCTCTGTTGTTAGCTATAGCCAATGTACCAGTAGCCACCATTGCCCAAGATTATGCTTTAAGTGAAAAGTATGTTTCCCCTTTGTATGCCACAATCCAAGAACAGGCGATCGAAGAAGGCTTTGCTCATATATTGCTATCTCCACCAGAAGCAATTATAGATACATTTAACTATTTAGATGAACACTATGGTGGGATAAATGAATATTTACAAGCTATCGGCATGGATAAATTACAGATAGAACATCTTCAAAATATACTAATTAACTAAAAAAGAATGAGAATTACAGAAACCACAAGTTCGGAACGTCAAAAATCGACAGAAAAAACAGAAGCTATTTTTAAAGGAGCGATGCAGGAATTTCTTGCCCATGGATATGCTGCTACTAGCATGGATCGCGTTGCCAAAACAGCAGGAGTTTCTAAAGCTACAGTGTATAGCTACTTTGGGGACAAAGAAGGATTGTTTAATGCTCTAATTCAAGCTTTAGCTAAAGAGAAATTTCAGACAGCGATAGGTTTGCAAGAGCCTCAATCTTTGGAAAAAGACCCTAAAATAGTTTTGAGAGAGTTAGCGGGCAAAATCTTAGATCACGCCATAAGCGATCGCGCTTTTCAAAATTTTATCCGCATCATTATTGGTGAGTCGGGACGCTTTCCTGAATTAGCTAAAGCTTATGTTAATAATTTAGCCAAACCAGCAATTGAAATTTTAACTAAGTATTTTAAGTCTCATCCCGAACTAAATTTACCCGATGAAGAAGCAACAGTCAGAATATTTATGGGGTCATTAATTTATTACATAATGCTCCAAGAACTACTCCATGGTAAAGATATTATTCCTTTAGAGCGCGATCGCTTAGTCGATACCTTAACTCATCTTATTACTGAATAAAGAAGATTAGTTAAAAAACTACAATGAACTTAAGCAATTTATCTAAATTGTAGGAGAAATCTAATTTGCCCAAATTTCGTATTCGTCAGCACGTTAATCCTCTTAGTCGTAAATTTCAACAGTTGCTCGCGCTTCCAGACTGGAATAAAGTCTACACTAATCCAGATTATCCCCTACATTTAGATATTGGCTGTGCTAGAGGCGGATTCTTATTACAAATGGCACAACTGCAACCAGAAAAAAACTTCCTGGGTATAGAAATTCGCGAACCCTTAGTTATTAGTGCCAATCAAAAAAAAGATGAACTAGGCTTAAATAATCTTCACTATCTTTTTGGTAATATTAATACTTCTGCCAGCACACTGCTAGAATCTTTACCAACAAATTCTTTAAACTACATAACTATCCAATTTCCCGATCCTTGGTTTAAGACAAAACACAAAAAACGTAGGGTAGTTCAACCAGAATTAGTTAATACTTTGGTAAATTATTTAGTTGACGGTGGTACAGTGTTTCTGCAATCTGACATAGAAGAAGTCGCCATCGAGATGCGCGATCGCTTTTCAGCTAATTCTTTCTTGGTTCGACAACATTCAGCAACTTGGTTAGATAGCAATCCTTTACCAGTGCCAACAGAAAGAGAATTGTACGTACTCTCAGATAATCTACCTGTCTATCGTGTCTTGTTTCAGAAAAGGAATTGAAAAACCACACCCGACAAGAGTGTGGTTAGAAGCAATAGTTAATTAAATAGCTAGTAGTTTTTAGTAAACTCCAGGGTTATAGCGATTATCACCAGAAGTCATCACATCAGCAACATCGGTAACCACAAAGTTATCTAAATTAGCTTGTAATCTTTCTTTTTGGCGCTCGCTCAAACCAGGAATAGACAAAACATCCTCTACGTTTTCATAGGGAGAGTTTTTAATAATTTTGCTAGCTAAGTTAGGATAAAATCCCCGCAATTCACGAAAATCGCGAACATCACTATTATTGAGATCGATCTTTCTGCCTACTTCTCTTAATTTAGCATCAGCAGCATTACGACGTTCTGATGCTGATAGGGCTAAAATTGGGGATGATTGCCAAGAGTTAAAACTAAGCTCTACTGCTTGTGCCTGAGTAACTCCAGAAAAGCCCCAAAAACCGATAGTGAATAGTAGCGTGGCGATCGCGCTTACTAATCTCTTCATTAACTTGATTCCTCCCAATACAGAATAGATATATATAGAGAAGTTTACTATTTCTCTACAAGATTAATTTTTGTTTTATATCATTTCATCTTATCTCAGTACCAGCAATACTTTTCTCCCAATTGCTGACAAATATCTAGAATTGTAATAAAGAACAAAAATAAAGACTTAGGTAAAACGATTTGTGGCAAGATAAAAAGTTGCTTGTCGAGAATTTTTCAGGAAATTTCAATTATGGCTCTTAGATTAGGCGATACCGTACCTGATTTTACTCAGGCTTCAAATATGGGAGATATCTCCTTTTATGACTGGGCTGGAGATAGCTGGGTTGTTCTTTTTTCCCATCCTGCGGACTATACTCCAGTTTGTACCACAGAATTGGGGGAAGTTTCTAAACTAAAATCTGAATTTGATAAACGCAATGTTAAAGTAATTGCCCTCAGCGTTGATGGAGTAGAATCTCACCAAGGCTGGATTGGTGATATTAACGAAACTCAAAGTACTACTGTAGATTATCCAATTTTGGCAGATGAAGATAAAAAGGTTTCTGACCTTTACGATATGATTCATCCTAATGCAGATGCTAAAGTAACAGTACGTACAGTTTTTGTAATTGACCCTAACAAAAAATTACGTCTGACTATTACTTATCCTCCTAGTACCGGACGTAACTTTGAAGAGATTCTGCGAGTTATTGATTCTCTGCAACTAACCGATAAATATTCTGTGGCTACTCCCGTCAACTGGAAAGATGGAGAAGATGTAGTTGTAGCACCTTCTATTCCTACAGAAGAAGCAAAACAGAGATTTCCTAAAGGTGTTGAAGAAATTAAACCCTATCTACGGATGACTCCTCAACCAAATAAATAAAGTGGGGAAAATTGTTAACATAAGTAATCGGGGTGGGTATTGCCTACCCTTTATTATTAGACAGTTTTATTTTGGCTATTTTTTACGGGATTTCCAGGTACCACCATAGCGATAATTGGGATTATTTTGACCGGGGAACGCCGGTCACCGCAGGCACCGTCGTTTTACGGCGGTGTAACGGTGACTAACTTGTTGCCAACATTCAGGGCAAACTAAAAACCAATTACTACTTCGATCGTATTGAATTCGATAGCGAATATTAACTTTTTGTTTGCATAAATCGCATGGTTTGAATCCTGATTTAGACATCACAGCTAAACATATTACGTGATTTAATAAACAGCGCTCGCGCAAGTTAATAGTTAATAATAATTTAGTTTTATTAATTAATAATTTATATATGGATCGTCGTACTTTTCTCGGTTGGGTAGGAGTAGGAACATTAGCTAGTTCACTCCCTTTAATTATTATTGCTTGTAGTAATTCTGAAAATAATGGCATAAAAGCTAGTACTCAATTAAAACAAAATGCTACAGCAGCAACAACAGATGATTTTCATATGATAGGAATAGCTTCTGAATTAGACATAAACGGTTTTCTTCTCAATGAAGATCTTGCTGGTAAGCCTGTAATGGTATTCCGTCATCCAGAAACTAAAGAATTAATAGCATTAAATCCTCAATGCCCGCATCAGAAATGCAATGTGGAGATAGCTTCAAACAAAAAACTTCTAATTTGCCCCTGTCATGATTCTCACTTTACATTTGATGGGGAAGTAGTTAAACCTCCAGCCAAAGAACCCTTAGATGTTTATAAAGTCAAACAGGAGGAGTACCTTATTTTAGTCAAAGTCAGCTAATCTTAATTTATTAATTTAGTAGAATAGTCTATGCTTGGCTATTTTTATAATTTTTTTGACTATGAATCCTGCACTCTCTCAATTTGGTAAGCAAATGTCTCAACTCACGGGAGTTAGAGCAATTATGAAAGACATTATTGAAACCTTGAGAACTGGTGCAGGACAAGATTTTATCAATCTCAGTGCGGGAAATCCTGTAATTTTGCCAGAAGTAGAACAATTATGGCGAGATTGTACGATGGATTTGTTGGCAAGCAAGGAGTATGGAGAAGTAGTATGCCGTTATGGTTCATCTCAAGGATATACACCCCTAATTGAAGCTATTGCTACCGATTTTAATCGGCGTTATGGACTAGAGTTGAGCGAGCGCAATATCCTTATTACTCCTGGTTCCCAGGCACTATATTTTTACGCTGCTAATGCATTTGGGGGTTATACCCAAGAAGGAGAATTAAAGCAGATAGTTCTTCCCCTCAGCCCTGACTATACTGGCTATGGTGGAGTTAGTCTGACTCCCGAAGCGGTAGTTTCTTATAAACCAACTTTAGATATAGATGAACAGAGACACCGTTTTAAATACCGTCCTGATTTTAGCCAACTACAAATAGATAATAGTACTGGTTGCGTTATTTTTTCTCGTCCCTGTAATCCCACAGGCAATGTTCTAACAGACGAAGAAGTAAGTAAGATTGCTGCTTTAGCTTGGGTTAACAATGTACCAGTTTTAGTCGATTCGGCTTACGCACCACCTTTCCCTGCCTTAAATTTTACGGCTATGACACCTCAATTTGGAGATAATATTCTTCACTGTATGAGTTTGTCGAAAGCAGGATTACCAGGAGAAAGAATAGGTATAGCTATTGGCGATCCTCAATTAATTGAAGTGCTGCAATCTTTTCAGACTAATGCTTGTATTCATTCTCCCCGTTATGGACAAGCGATCGCAGCTAGGGCAATTTCTTCTGGTAAACTAGCAGAAATAGCTACTAATGTTATTCGTCCCCACTATCAACGCAAAATAGAGATTTTAGAAAATACTTTAGCCGAATTAATGCCCAAAGATTTACCCTGGTTTTTACATCGAGGGGAAGGAGCAATTTTTGCTTGGTTGTGGCTAAAAGATTTACCGATAACTGACTGGGATTTATACCAAGAATTGAAAAAAGTTGGGGTAATAGTTGTACCTGGGGGTAGTTTCTTCCCTGGTTTAAGAGAAGAATGGCAACATAAGCAAGAATGTATCCGCATTAGTCTTACAGAAACAGAATCAGAAATTACTACTGCTATGCAACGATTGGCAAAAGTAGTTGAAGGGGTGTAGCAGAAATCTTTAGTAGGCATGAATAGGGAGTAGGCAAAGATTAAATCAAAGAGGATGAAGTAGTAGTTGTCAAGAATTATTATTTATCGCAACTAATATAAATAGACTGATTTTATCTAGTAATTATGTCTATAGTAATAGGAAATAGTCTTAAAGAAAGCTATTAGCTGTTGGCTAATGAATTGAAGAATCTTCAGAGATTTGGCTCGAGCTTGAGTTTATTAATATCTATTTTAAGGAGTTAGAAGTGGCTTTACACGCTGATTTACATCGCCATCTTGGTGGCGCAGTTGTACCAAGGATTCTCTGGAGATATTGTCAACGTCATGATACCCACTTGGCAGCCAGATTTCCTCATTATCCAGAATTTGAAGAGTTTTATACTCGATCGCGCAATACTCTCGATGAATATTTAGAATTACATACTCTAGTAGAAAGCGTACAAACGGCAGAAACTCTACCGTATTTTATCTATCGCCTCATTCGGGGTGCGTATATTTTTGAAAATTTGGCTTATTTGGAACTGCGGTATACTCCTTATCTTCGTACCGACGAAGCTTTGAGTCAAACCGAACGGATCGAACAAATGGCAAAGATTGTCGAGATTGTCGGTCAGGCAAGTCGGGTAAAAGAGTATCCTATTGTTACCAGCCAAATTTTGTGTATGCACTCTCGACTGCCCTATGAAGTTAATAAAGCGATCGTCGAGCTTGCTGCTAACTCTAAAGAATATGTCTGTGCTGTAGATTTAGCGGGAGGAGATGCTCACTACCAAAAGCGTTTGGACGAATTTGTTAGTTTATATAAATATGCTCTCGCTTTGGGCTTAAAAACTACTGGTCATGTTTATGAAACTACTGATGGTTGTTATCCAGAATTATTACCTTATTTAATGCGTATCGGTCATGGTATTCAAATTCCCCTGCATTATCCAGAATTGTTACCCGAAGTAGCCCAACGGAAACAGTGTTTAGAAGTTTGTCCTACTACCTATTTAAAAACAGGCACTTTAGAAAACCTATCTGAACTCAAAGTAGTATTTGAACGCTGTTTTGCAGCAGGAGTAGATATTTCTATCTGTACCGATAATGCTGGTTTGCATAACGTTCGTTTACCTTTTGAATACGAAAATTTATTGACTCAAGATGTGATTGATTTTAGGCAACTACAAGCTTGTCAGGAATCGTCTTTTCGTCATGCTTTTGCTTGGCAATACGATCGTCCTCCCGCTTCTTTATTGACAGAATATATGCAGGAAACAGGGAATAGATAATTATTCACCTGTAGGGGCGGTTCGCAGACTACCTCTACAAGTGACTGCTCTCAGAATTTGATGATGTTGGGTTTTGCTTCGCGCTACCCAAACTACCAGATCGGCGATCGCTCTACTGCGATCCTTTTCTGCTCTTCCTTACCCAGCTAAGCCATTGAAAAAGTGAACAAAAAAATGACCCGCACCAGTGCGCATTGGGATAGCGATGTTTTGATAACGATCGCTATCCCAGAAAGCGTGTCCTGCGGAGTAGTTAGGCCAACGTGAGATAGCCAAGATTTCGTGCTGCCATGTGCCATGTAGCGTATCGATATGGCCCTCGATGTTGAATACCGTGTAGTAGGCTCCCTGTTCTTTGAGCATCGGCAGGATGATGTCTCGATACTGGTTCATCCGCGCCTTTTCTATACTTGTGCCTTGTATCAACATATATGCCCTGGAACCACGAGCCCCTGGCGGTGTGACCGAAGCAATTGTAGGGATTTCTAGCATATCGGGTAAACCAGCATAGGGTAGACCAGCCACAGCCAAAATGAGTGTCTCAGGGTGGTTTCTTACCTCTGCCAACACGGATTGATGAGTCTCGTCCTCCCAGATTTTTTGGATCGGGTTTCGCTCTGGGAACTCTGCCACCAGTATAGACATTGGTGGGGTAATCGCTTCTAAGCATTCCACCTCAGAGTCCGAGACATTGGCAAGTAGCTTACCGCCGTAGGTCTCAACAAGCATAGTCATCCTAGCTCGATAATCTGCACTGTCCAACTCTTTCGGTAATTGCACTACAAGCATATAGGGATGGTCATTAGTAGTTGACATGATAGTCTTTGAGTTAACAAGTTTCTAACTAGGGTTTGCTGAATAAGTAAGCCCAAAAAATTGACAAGAATCACCTTGATTAAAAGATAAATTTTTATGTGATTAAGCAGGGTTTAATATCAGTTTTAATAATAAAAGATTCAGAAATTAAGCCGAATTTATAGTTCTGAAGAAATAAAGACAAAAAAGGAATTAACTCTGCCATGACTACCCCGAGAGAAATCCCAGACAAATATAGACAGCCTTAAGAAACCGCTAACTTAACGTCTCCTACCGATAACTTAAATACAAGGCTGTCTATATTTGTACAGATTTATTGGTGCCCAACGATTCTGGGATGATAACTCGATCGCTACAGGTAATTCAAATTTTTCTGGAGTCAGAGCAGGCCGATCAGATTTACGATACATTTGTTCTGGCTAGATAGGATGCAAAGTGCAAGGGTCTTTTACCAATTTTAGGGGGTTTTCGCCCTTTTCTCCTCACTTTTTTCTGTACCCAAAATCCTTACAACCTTTATTTACTCAAGGTTATCAAGTTATTCAGTAAACCCTAACTAATCCGATTTTAAAACCATAATTCGGAAATTAAATCATAATGACCAGCTTGATCAGGTGGATAGTCAGCTGTTTCTATACGATTAATAATTTCTGGTAGAGCTTTGATGAACTTAGAACTGCGGTCTTTAGGATGCAATGTCCAAGCCTTTGTACTAGCTAAAACTCCTCGAAAATATTCAGAGCTTTCTAATTGTTTCGACACCATTATTTCCCAAGAATCTAATTTACCTTTATGGAAGGTATAATTCAGTAATGTTTGTATTTTTAGGGGAAGTTCAGCAATAATTTTCTGTCGGTAAGGTCGCCAAATAATCGGCAAAGGTAGCAATTTATTAAAAGTTAGTTTATTGATTAAATAAACTCTACTGCCAAAAAACTTAAACTTATAAAAACCAGCGGGATCGTACTGATATGATTTTTGTTGATACATAGTGCCATCTTGGGTAGGTGGTCCTGTTAAAGGACGTAAAGAGATAATTTCAGGATGTTGTTCCATTAACTGTATTGCCTTTTGAATCCAACTATAGTCTGATTGTTGATAAAGGAGCATATCGCTATCAAAGTGCAGCATGTATTCACTTTGAGCTTCTTCGATCGTGAATATCGTTCCCAGAATAGGATAGCCTTTATAGTTATGAGTTTGACGTAGAGGAAAACCAAAGTGTTTTTGATATACTCTCTTTTGATAGTCTAGATTGTAGTCAATATCAACAACTCGATCGACTATTCCCT
The DNA here is from genome assembly GCA_030065635.1 of Xenococcaceae cyanobacterium MO_188.B32. Lineage (GTDB taxonomy): Bacteria > Cyanobacteriota > Cyanobacteriia > Cyanobacteriales > Xenococcaceae > JASJDJ01. The sequence goes on along the minus strand of JASJDJ010000027.1, from coordinate 2,583 downwards.
CATCTAATAACTTTCGGGTCAGAGCTTTTAATTCTTCTAGGGTTCCTACTCCTGGACGATTTACTTTATCTCCCGATAACGGAGCCGTATCTACGGCTAATACCTTTTCTTGAAAGGGGTAATTACTCATTCTGATTAGATGAGGGATGGTCTGCATCATAAAAGGTATGTCAGTTCTAGCGACTAAAATCCAGAGGGAACAACTAGGAAGTGCCATATTAAATACCTGGGCAAATTTAATTGTGTACTTTTTGGAAGCAGAGGGAGCAGAGGGAGCAGGGGAGGAAAGATGACTTTAACTATACTCGCTCAATATACAATACAAATAATTGTGCTCCCGAACTCAGGTCTATAACTAAACCGTCTGCCTCTTGCCTTTTCCAATTCATCATGACTTAAAAGTGAAGTAAAGGGATATACTGAAGTGATTAAATTAGCATACGTGCTTATTTTCCTTGACTTTGTCTAATCCTAGAGCTTTCGTACAGAAATCACTCCCAATTATTTGAGACGATGAAAAAAGCTTATAAACTCAGATTGAGTAAACTCTTGGTTCTGTTCGGAAGTATTATTATTGCTTCCTTTATTTTTGTTTTTAACTTCTTATTCTTAGATTACAATGCTGCTTTTGCCCATAGACCCCACGATGTCGTCTCGGAAGTAAAAATATCTCCAACCTATCAGCAAGATCGAACGTTATTTATTGTCGTGCGAGGAAACTTATTTAAATCTACTGATGGGGGAAACTCTTGGCAAAGAATAGTTAATGGCTTAGATGGAGGAACGCACTTTTCTTCTTTATCGATCTCTCCTAGTAACAAACAAGTCCTTTTTTTATCTTCCCTCGATAGCGGTATTTATAAATCACAAGATGAAGGTCTTTCTTGGTTTAGAGTAAATAACGGGTTAGACAACTTGAAGATGGGTTTAGTCTCTATTTCTCCCATGTCTCCCGATCTGGTCTTGGCTGCTGGCTTTGAACAAGAATTATACAAAATCAACAACGATGGTCAAACTTGGAAGCGAGTACTAGACAGCGATTATAAGATTACGGCGGTCGCTTTTCCCCCTAATGATAAACAACAAGTGATTATTGGTGACAAGCGAGGAAAATTGTACGTTTCTAGTGACGGTGGTGATACTTGGAAAGAAAGTTATCAACTTAAAAATGGTGGTGCAATTACAGCTATAGCCGTCTCACCTAATTTTTCTGTTGATCGAACATTTTTGGTAGGGACTGAAAAGAGCGGGATCTTTAAAACCACTGACAATGGTATCTCTTTTGCGCAAGCAAACCAGGGTTTATCAGACAAATCGATCACAGATATAGTTATTTCCCCTAATTCTAAAAATGAACTGATTTTTTTGGCTTCTACTTGGCACGATGGCTTATTCTACTCTCAGGATGGTGGCAAGGTTTGGGGTAAATTCAGTCAAGGAATCACTAAAGACTCTCAGGCAGACCAGCTTAAGCAACCCCACTTCAGGCCTTTTCCCGGAAAGAATATACCACCTTTCATAGATGGATCCAGTTACGCAGCATTAGTTTTACCTTTTTAAAGGTGGTATATTCTTTCTTGGAAATCACCTCAATAAAGTGGCAGTTTCTCCCACATTTAATGAAGATCGAACTATCTTTTTAGGTGGCTTCAATGGTTTATTTAAATCGACAGATGGAGGACAGGCTTGGCAAGAGATAGATACTTTATTCGGAGGAGCGATCGTCAGTCTGGATGTATCTCCAGATTATAGTAATGACTCTACAGTAATTGCTGTTACTTATGTGGGATTTCCTTATATTAGTCAAGATGGAGGAACTAGCTGGAAACCCAGAGAAAAAGGCTTAGAAATACCCCGTTTTAAGCGAAATTTCCGCCCAATTGATTCTAATCAAGACCCTCGACGCTTTTTTGATGTGGCTTTTTCTCCCAACTATAGTTCAGACCAAACTATATTTGCCAGTGTATTGTGGTCTAAGGTAGTAAGATCCACAAATCGAGGAAATTCTTGGAAGATAGTTCCCCTGAGTAAAGAAGTTCGGGGAATTACCATCGCCCCTTCACCGAATTTTGCCATCGATAAAACTGTCTATTTAAGCAACCAAAGAGGGATTATTTTTCGCTCAACCGATGGAGGTAAAAATTTCTCTATTGTTAGCAAGGTAGGAAAGGTCTTTGGTAATGACGGGCCTTCTTTAGTCATATCACCAGATTTTGCAACCGACAAAACCTTATATACTTCAGGACCTGAGGGAGTTCATAAAAGCGTTGATGGGGGAAAAACATGGCAAGCTATCACCAAGGATACCGCTTTAAAAGAAAGCTTTAATATTCAGTTAGCTATTTCTCCTAACTACAAAGCAGACCAAACTGTGATGGCGGGAACTGGTCGAGGAGTTTTTGTAACCAGAGATGGGGGCAAAAGTTGGCTTAAATTAGCTGGTTCTGCTTACGGGGGAGATAGCTATTTGAGACTCCCTGCGATAAATCGACAGGGATTCCAGTTCTTGAGTCCGTCGCAAACGGGTTAAAACCACGTTTGCTTAAACTTTTACCTGGTTAAGGGGTGTCTCATTCACCCCAC
>JASJDJ010000026.1 GCA_030065635.1 Xenococcaceae cyanobacterium MO_188.B32 | reverse complement strand
CGAATTTACCTCGAAGAGGTAAATTCGCCTGAAACCCAGATATATTAAGGATTTAGCTATTTTGAGGTTAAACCATTAATATATCAGGCTTTCACCCCTTTTTGAACCTAGTTTTTTGTCAAAGTCCCGTTAGAAATAATAAAAGCTAACAGCAGCAATTAACCATCAACAAAGATGAAATTTCTCAATCAACACGCTATTATCACTGGTGGTTCTAGTGGTATTGGTAAAGCTACAGCCAAATTATTAGCCCAACAAGGGGCAAATGTATCGATTATTGCTCGCGATCGCGCCAAGCTAGATTTAGCAAAACAAGAAATTGAAGCAGTTAGAGCAACCCCTAACCAACAAGTACTCGCTCTAGTTGCTGATGTAGCTAACCAACCTGAAAATGAAGCAGCTATCCAACAAGCGATCGCGCAAATAGGCAATCCCGATATTTTAATTGCGTCTGCGGGTATGGCTTATCCTGGTTACTTTGCCAAAATACCCCTAGAAATATTTGAGCGGACTATGGCAATTAATTATTTTGGTTCTTTGTATAGTGTCAGAGCCGTATTGTCGGCTATGGAAGCACGACAACGGGGTCATATTGTCTTAATTTCTTCTGGAGCAGGGTTAATTGGCTTATACGGCTATTCTGCTTATAGTCCTTCTAAATTTGCCCTCAGAGGGCTAGCAGAATCTCTCAGAGGGGAACTAAAACCCAAAGGGATAAAAGTCTCCATCGTCTATCCTCCTGATACAGATACTCCTCAATTAATTCAGGAAAACAAAACTAAACCTTTAGAAACTAAAAAAATCACTGCCTCTGCCCAAACTTGGACAGCAGAAGGGGTAGCCCGAGCCATTGTTCGAGGAATCGAACAAAAAACTTTGGCGATCGCTCCTGGATGGGAAATGAATATTTTGCATAGGTGGCATAGTTTACTAACACCTTTATTAAATTGGTATTTCGATCGTCTGATCGGGCAAGATTGATAATGTGTGAGCTTTTAGTAAAATTAAGAAATTCAGCAACTTCTAACCAGATTAAAGAGTAAAGTTATTTTGAAAATCACTGCGGGTCATAGGTTGATTGATAATTAATCCTTCTTCCCCTAAAGTAGTTAATGGTTCTCCTTCCACCTTAAGCCATACTTTACTGTCAGGATCGAGACTCGTTGCCGTATAAAGCACTTGAGCCAAACGACCGGTCATAGAAGCACTACCACCACCAGAAGTAAATTGCTGAGAAAGATCGACGTGAATTCCTTCTTTATCTATATTTAGATCGATTAACTTTGTTCCTGTAGGAATAGCGGTAGTATAAGATTCTTCTTCTGTACCAGATAATAAATTTTCTAAAGCAATTTTTAATAGCCGATCTGTTTGTGCTGATTTTTGAACAGTTAAAGTTTTGGTAACTAACTCGATCTTATCTCCCGTCGGATTGAGCCAACAAATTTCTACTTGTTTTTGTTCGGTAGCTGGTTGAGGTAATGGTTGTTTGACTACCGGTGGATTAACGGGAGAAGATCTGGGATTTGCTGGTGACTCTGCTTTTTCGAGGGAATACTTTGCCCACCAAGCCGTTCCACCGCCAAGAGCCAAAATAGCTACAGTTATTCCAGCGACAAGAGGAAGAGAAAAACGACGATTTTGTTTTTTATTTTGCATAATAGTTCTCCGAATCAAGAGAAAGCAGTCTACGAAATTAAGCTAATTTCCTTTACCGCTTTGAGTATCCCACTGAGTTTACTGTGTTTGGAGCTAAATTTTTACCTTTTCTTGGGGTATCCGCACAAAAGCAGCTAGCTCAATCTGATTGTTATTTATCCTTAATTGTAAAAGCCGAACAAAAATACTGTTTTGTTCCAAATTAGTAAAATTTAGACGCTCACTAATTCCTTTAGCAAAACCTTGCAATAGGCGTTCGGATAGAGGGCGGTCATTAACCGTACCTTTTAGTTTAACTAATTCAATTTTTGTTCCTTCTATTACTTTAATCTGACATTCTAGAGTTATTTCTAATTCCCGAAAGCGAGAATGTCCGCCTTCTAAGCGATTTAGCTGAAATTCTAGTCTGAAAATATTATCCTCTATCAATTCGAGGTGAGGATTAAATAGTTGATAGCTAAATGCCGAAGAACCTGTTTTTTGTTTAATTAATCTGTTTAATACTTGCTGTAGTCGAGCTTGAATTTCCGCAGATTGTAAAGTTTGATTAAGGTCTTTTTCTGTAACTATTAAGCTGACTGCTCCTTGCAGAGGTTTACGCAGTGATTTTCTAATTTCTTCAAGATTGTTGGTCTCTAAGTTACGTAAGTTAATATCTATGGGGTCAGTTTCCAGTTCCAGGGTATTAATTGTTAGTAAAGAGCCAATGTTTACTCCTCTACTGGCAATTCTGATTCTATCTAACTTACCCGCAGCTAGTTGGTAACTAGGAGTATTGTCTATTCTAGTTACCAACTGCTCTACTTGTTGAACCTCAGAGTTGAGTAAATTGCCAATCAAGAGGTCTAGAAATAAACCTCCAGAAGAAACAACTGAGAATAATCCTGACAAAATAATTAAAAGCAATTCCATAGTTCGTTTTTTTCAAGAAAGGTTTTGCTTTAGTAAGAGTAAAAATTCGGTAAAACGCAACTTCTCATGAGAATTCTATTTCTTGCTACTTGAATCAACCGAGATTAATCGGCAAATGAAGACAAGAAGTCTATTAGTCAGGATCGATCCACATTAAAGTTTGACCATATTCAACTGGTTCTCCATTTTCTACGGCAATTTCCATAACTTGTCCTGAAACTTCTGCTTCAATTTCATTCATCAACTTCATGGCTTCGATGATGCAGACAGTCTGATTTTTGCTAATGCGATCGTTAATTTCTACAAAAGCTGGTTCATCTGGTGCGGAAGCGCGGTAAAAAGTTCCTACCATTGGAGAGGTAATTTCTACCCATTTTTTATCTCTAGTAGGTGGTGGTGGGGGTTGAGAGGGAGTTTGAGGTAAAACTACTGGGGTAATTGCAGTTGGAGTAGCAATTTCTGTAGTTTCGGTAGATTTTATGATAGGCTCTGATGGTACTATAGTTGCTCCTTTGCGTACCATTAATTCAAACTCCTCATTTTTTAAACTTAACTCCGTGATATCAGTTTGAGCGATCGCTGATAGTAATTCACAAAGTTGTCGAAAATCTATAGACACAAACTATACAACCTAATCTTTAATAATTTGTCTTCATTATCTATGATTATTGAGTCTCAATAATCTTGGTTTAACTTAGGTTCTCCCTAAATAAGAGCCATCGCGGGTATCAACTTTAATTTTTTCACCAATAGAAATAAATAAAGGCACCATAACTTGCGCTCCAGTTTCTACGGTAGCTGGTTTCGTGCCTCCAGTAGCAGTATCCCCTTTTACTCCAGGATCGGTGTCTATTACTTCTAGCATTACAGAAGTGGGTAATTCTACCTCTAATATCTGTTCTTCCCAAAAAAGAACATTTACTTCCATTTCTTCTTTGATATATTTAACACCATCGCCAATTTGTTCTGGACTAAGACGAGCTTCCTCATAAGTTTCCATATCCATAAACACATAGTCTTCCCCATCCTTATAGGTATGCTGCATCGTTCTTTTTTCTATATTGGCTTGAGGTACAGTTTCTCCAGCACGAAAGGTACGGTCAACTACACTCCCACTCTGTACATTTTTCAACTTAGTACGGACAAAAGCAGAACCTTTACCTGGTTTAACATGCAAAAATTCTACCACTCGCCAAACAGAGCCATCCAACTCAATAGTTACGCCAGTGCGAAAATCGTTGCTAGAAATCATGAAGTAAAAAAGCAGTCTAGAAAGATCAGAATTCCATTCTACCCGATGAAGGACTTCCGCTATGTTCTGTTCTGTTAATGACCCAAGGCTATTGCCTTTTAAATATGTATTGACAAGGTCTATCGAGAACTAAGAACATACAGTAGATGAGCTTTTGTCCATAAGACAACCAGGAAGTTAATAGCGATCGGGTATTAAATTTTATGAAAACCGTACAGAATGTTTCGAGCGAGTGGGGCAAAAATCTACTCAAAACAAGTTTGTTGATTATCTTGTTAGCTACTTTCTTTGTGAGTGGAAGCCTAGTTTGGGGAAATTTAGAAGCAATGGCTGCTCCCCGCAGGAGTATGTTGGCACAAGGAGATGCTATTACCGATCCCCAAGCTATACTCAGATACGCTTTGCCCATAGATAACGATACCGTCAGAAAAATACAAGAAGATTTAGAAGATATTGGCACTCAATTGAGGGGAAAACGTTGGGGTAAAATCCAACGAGATGTGAAAAATGCTAATTTTCTATTAACTTCTCGTCGGGATAAATTATTGGCAACTGTACCAGAAGAGCGTCAGTCTCAAGCAGAAAATATAATTGAAAAACTAACTAGTGAAGTAAGTGAACTGCAAGAGTTAGTCAAGGCCCAAGACAAAGGAGAAGTTGCCGAAAAACGCTTAGAATTATTAGATAGAGTTGGTGAATTAGAAGCGTTAATGGTACAAGGGTTTCCTTTTGCCATACCAGAAGAATATGCCAACCTACCCCAACTGTTGGGTCGTGCCAAAGTAGAAATGGAAACGACTAAAGGTAATTTAACCATTTTGGTTGATGGTTATAGTGCACCGATTAATGGTGGTAATTTTGTCGATTTAGTGCAAAGAGGATTTTATGACGGCTTAGATTTTATTCGGGCTGAAGATTTCTATATTTTGCAAGCTGGAGATCCACCAGGAGAAGATGAAGGCTTTATCGATCCCAAGACAGGAGAATATCGAGCAATTCCTTTAGAAGTTTTAGTTCGAGGGGATGAAGAACCAGTATATGGTGATACTTTAGAAGAATTAGGTCGTTATCTAGACCAACCAGTTCTTCCTTTTAATGCCTATGGTGCCATTGCTTTGGCTCGTCCTGCTGGAGATCCCAATGGTGGTTCTTCTCAGTTCTTTTTCTTCAAGTTTGATACAGAAATGACTCCTCCTGGCTACAATCTCATGGATGGTCGTTATTCGGTTTTTGGTTATGTTATCGAAGGGAAAGAAGTTCTAGAAGCACTAAACGCGGAAGATAAAATTATCTCCGCTAAGGTTGTTGATGGTATAGAAAATCTAGTTCAACCTAGTTAGTGATTAGTAATTAGTAATTAGTAATTAGTGACTGGTGATTGGTAATTGGTAATTGGTGACTGGGCTTTTATTACCTCTTACCTTTTACCTCTTACCTCTTACCTCGTTCCTAATGAAAAATTCCCACCAGTTAGTTAAAGATATAGGCGAACAAGGACTACTAAAAAAACTACAGCCCTTTTGTCCTAATGAAGTTATCGGCGATGATGGAGCAGTTTTAACCACTCACCCAGACAAAGATTTAGTAGTAACTACAGATGTTTTAGTGGATGGAGTACATTTTAGCGATCGCACTACCACCGCTTTTGATGTTGGTTGGCGGGCTGCTGCTGCTAATTTATCCGATCTGGCAGCTATGGGGGCAGAACCTTTAGCTATTACGGTGGGCTTATCTTTACCAGGAGATGTTCTGGTGAGTTGGGTAGAAGAACTTTACCGAGGACTAACTGCCTGTTTACAACAATACGATACTCCTATTGTTGGTGGGGACATTTGTCGTTCTTCGGTAATTACTGTTTCAATTACCGCTTTTGGGCAAGTTTTGCCCGATCGAGTTATTCGTCGTAGTAACGCTCGAGTAGGAGATGCCATTGTCATAACTGGCTGTCATGGCTTTTCTAGAGCAGGATTAGAATTATTGCTGTATCCAGAATTAGGTTGCCAACTGAGCGATCGCGAGCGAAAGTTGTTGATTAAAGCCCATCAACAACCTCAACCAAGATTAGATGTTTTACCTTACCTATGGGAGCTTAATTTATCAAGACCAATAGCAGGAATGGATAGTAGTGATGGTTTGGCTGATGCGATCGCTCAGATTTGTCGTTGTAGTGGGGTAGGAGCAGAAATAGAAAGAGGTTATTTAACTGGTGTTCCCCTATTATCTAAATTAGTTCCTGCCGAACAAATGTGGTCGTGGATTTTATATGGTGGAGAAGATTTTGAACTAGTATTATGTCTTGCCTCAGACACTGCTAAGAGTTTACTGACCAAATTAAATGGTGATGCGGTAATCATCGGCAAAATCATTCCCGAACCTAAAATAATTTTGCAAGATAAGTTTAATGTTTATCCCTCACAAATATTAAGCTTATCTAAAGGATTTCAGCATTTTTAACTTAGATTTTCTAATTTTTAGGTCATTTTATAGTTCACCTCTACTAAATTGCTATGAAAGCAAAAAATAGCCAAAATACTATTATTAGATTGGTAGAAATTTATCCAAAATGGGAATGCTAATTCTGTAAGGAGTAGTTGCTGACAATTCGTCAGTCTTCTCAGTCTAAACAGTGTAGGTTTAATTATGATAGTGAAATCAAATTGGATATATCACGTGTTTATATAGTGTTTATATATAGCTGTAATCTCTATAAACTTTTGATAAATTACTTTTCTAAAAGCAAGACAATCGCTGCTTTGAGACATCGTCATAGCACAACGGTGTCTGACGAAAATGATTCAAAAGCAGGAATAATTGGCTGACACCATGGAAAATCCAGAAGAATCCAACAGCGGAACGAGTTCATTCGCAAGTCCTGGCTTTTCAAACCAGAAAACGAATGACCAGATAAGAGCACAGATTATTCAAATAATCTTGAATAGTTCTAATTCTCAAATTATGCTCTCGACTCTTGCCAGCAAGATCGGTCAATTTTTCCAAGTTGATGGTTGTCTGATTTTTTGTCATGACACTGATTCTTTTAACCGAATTAGAATTGGGTTTTGGCATGAGCAAAAATTGCTAATTCTCAATGAAGATAAACTGGTTTCTTGTTTATCTCGGTTTGTAGAAGAGCGAATATCAACAGCAGAATTAATAATTATTGACGATCGCCAACAGCATTTGGATAAATTACTCGATAAGCAATTTGAGAAAATACCTGCCGAAGCATGGTTAGGAATGGTTACTCGTTTTCAAGGCAAAGCTAACGGTTTGATTTTATTGTTGAAATCTCAACCTCATCAATGGACTAACTCCGAACAAGAATTAATTACAGACGTTTCTGAATCAATGGCGATCGCTATTTCCCAAATTCAACTCCAGCAACAAGCTAAAACTAGAACTAGATACCAAACTTTACTGAATCACTTGGGTAGAGAAATCAGTCAAAGTTCAGATGTTAATTCTCTATTTCAACTGACTGTATCTGAACTTGGTAAAGCTCTTGAAGTGGATCGCAGTCTAATTTTGATGCTTAAATACAAAGATCCACGTATGACTCAAAGAAATTCGTCTCAATCGCTCAAAGCAAATGTACAATTACCCTGTTATTGGTCATCCACCACTAAGACTTCTACCATAGTAGATAATTATTCATTTAACTTAAGTGATTCTTCTTTGTGCCAAAAAGCTTTATTAAAAGCTCCCGAACCTCTAGCAATTACCGAATACGCGCCGTTTATCGATTTATCACCAAAGTTATTACCTAATTTTCTCAAACCGAACAATTCCTCTGCCCTGTTAATGATGCCTTTGATGGGTAATTTGTCTAATGATGGTAGATCGGGTTTAGTTTTAGGCTTTATCGTACTTCAATGTAACCAACCTCGTCTTTGGTTAATTGAAGAATTAGATTTGGTCAATTGGATTGGTTTTCAGATTGCCACCGCCATTATTCATCATCAGACTTTAAATCAAGTCCAGTCTTTGGTTGAAGAGCGCACAGCCCAACTCAAATGGAGTTTGGATGTCCAGGCAAAACTATCAGATAAAATGCGCCGACAAATCGAACAACTACGACAATTAAATGAGCTCAAAGACGATTTCTTGAGCAGCATGAGTCATGAACTCAAAACGCCTCTGACCAGTATGAAAATGGCAATTAAGATGCTGCGTCAAGCACAATTGCCAGAGGCAATGAGAGAAAAATATCTCAATATTCTCGAACAAGAGTGGAATCGAGAATATAGCTTAATTAAGGATTTGCTGACCTTACAAAAGGTAGAATCAGGAGAGTTTACCGTCCATCCCCAAGAATTAAACCTCAATCAAATTGTTCGAGAGTTGGCCCACTCTTTTAACCAAAAATGGGAAGCAGACAAAGGATTAACCTTAGAGACTGATTTTGCCGATGCTTCTTTGAACCTTTATACTGATTCTGAAAGCTTACAACATATTTTGAACGAACTACTTTTAAATGCTGCTAAATATTCTGACCCCGATACGACTATTAATCTGAGCATAGCTCCTGTGGTTGCAGCTAAAACCAAGCAGATAGCTATTACCCTCAGTAACTATGGGGCTGGTATTTCTACTGAAGAATTACCTTACATATTTGATAAATTTCGTCGGGGTCAAGGTGTGACAGACCGTGCCGTACCAGGAACTGGGCTAGGGCTCGCTTTAGTAAAATATTTGGTAGATCATCTCAATGGCGCGATCGATGTTAAGAGCGAAAAAACAGATCATCCTGGAGTTTTTCTAACTACGTTTGTCGTGACATTACCTCAGTTTCAATCTTCTTAATTCCTAGTATTGACAAAATAGTGCGCTCGCCTAATTCGACGAAAATAATTTAACATTCAAGACAATCGCTACGAAGGCGCGGTCGCACTATTTTGAAATAATTACTTTTTTTAAGCGCGATCGCGCCTTTGTAGAAGTGGACAAAGTTGGTTTTTGAGTGTCTTGATGAGTTAAAACTGAGGTTTGCCCACTTAGACAATATATAAGCCTTATTCTGGTAAAATCTTCCCTCACAGCAAGAAAACATTTAGCTATACTTGATAACGGTTAATATAATTTTTTAGTAATAGGGTGGTAATAGCGGGTTTGAATGAATCACCAAGGGAAAAATATGCTCACCAAAATAAACCCGCCTAAATTGTCTTGGCAAAATTTTGGTTTCTCCCCTTTGACTCGTCAGGGAAAAATTTTTGGTGTGGCTTTTAAGTTATCGTTTTTTTTGTGGTGGGATAATGCAGTCGGGAATAATTTTTCTAAACAAAGACATCGTCGGGCTAAGTGGTTAGTCAAAAATTTGCTAGATTTGGGAGCTACTTTTATTAAAATTGGACAGTCTTTATCTACCCGTGCCGATCTCATTCCTTTAGAATATGTAGAAGAATTAGGAAAATTACAAGATAGGGTACCGCCTTTTAGTTCAGAATTAGCGATTGCTGTAATTGAAGAAGAATTAGGTAAACCAATTTATACTCTATTTCGCGATTTTGAGTCTCTTCCTTTGGCTGCTGCTAGTTTAGGGCAAGTACACAGAGCGAGGCTGCATACTGGAGAAGATGTAGTTGTTAAGGTACAGCGTCCTAGTTTAGAAAAACTATTTAATTTAGATTTTGAAATTTTACATCGTTTAGTTCGACTTCTCAATCGCTTTTTTCCTAAAATTAGAAAATATAATCTGGAAGCAATTTATCGAGAATTTTTTGAGCTTTTATATTTAGAAATAGATTATATTCACGAGGGTAAAAATGCCGATCGTTTTCGGAGTAATTTTCAAGAATATAGTCGGGTAATTGTTCCTAAAGTTTATTGGCAATACACTACTAAAAAAGTTCTAACTTTAGAATATTTACCAGGTATAAAAATAGACGATCGCGCTAGTTTAGAAGCCAGTCATATTAATACTAAAGAAGTGATTCAGTTGGGAATTACTTGTTATCTCAAACAATTATTAGAAGATGGGTTTTTTCAATCCGATCCCCATCCAGGTAATATGGCAGTAAGTGGAAAAGGAGAAATTATTTTCTATGATTTTGGCACGATGGCAGAAGTTAAAGCGATCGCCCAAGATCAAATGGTCAAAACATTTTTTGCTGTCTTAAAAAAAGACACTAACGAGGTAGTACAAACTTTAATTTATATGGGGTTAATCGAACCAGTTTCCGATCTGACCCCAATCAAGCGGATGGTAGCTTTTATTTTAGAAGAATTTACCGATAAACCCATCGATGTTAAAGCTTTTGAACAGCTATCAAGTGAAATATATTTAATGTTCGAGCAACAACCATTTCGCTTACCTCCTCAGATGACTTTTATTATTAAATCGCTTACTACTCTAGATGGTATTGCCCGCGCCCTCGATCCTCAATACAATTTGTTAGCTGCTGCTCAACCTTTTATTAAAAGTCTTGCTTTTTCGGAGGGTAAAACTAGCTTACTCAAAACTTTAGCCAGACAAACTAAAGATTTTTTGCAGTACAGATTTAATAAACCTACTCGCACGGAATTACTGCTCAGTCGTTTAGAATCACGCTTAGAATTAGGAGAGCTACAAGTAAGAGTTCGTCCTTTAGAAAGCGACCGTATTCTTAACAGAATTCAATTAGGAGTTAAAAGTTTAATCTATACTGGTATAACTGGTTTTTCCGCTATTTCCGCTACTATTTTACTAGTGCATAACTATAAAGGAAGCGCGATCGCTTTATTTTGCTTTTCTTTATTTTGGTTTATTTTATTGATGCGCTCATTAATTCGTCTAGCTATCAAAGAAAGACTAGATCGAAGATTGGTGAAAAAGTAATCTAATACCAATTTTCGTTAATAGCGATCGATATTTCGATCGATGAGCTAGCAGGAATAGCAAACCCTAATTTACTACTTTCAGAAGAAGGTCAAAAATTAATCGAGCAGGATTTGTACCAATTAGAAAGCCAAAAACCGCCAAAGCAACAGCAGCAGCAAACCAACGATATATACTAAGGTATTGGGATAAAAAAACATTAATGATATACCAAATAAGCCAATTCTTTCTAGCTTGTTAATTCTTCGACCAAAATAGCCAGATATAGCAGCAGTGAGTACAAAAAGCCCTACTAAACCAAAGGCAAATACTGCTAACTGTTCGCTCCAACTACCATCAATTAAAGGAGTAAAAGCAAATAACAAAGGTATGATATATAAGCCCTTAGCTAACTTAATTGCTTCTATGGCGGTAGCTGCTGACGAAGTTTTAGCAATTCCTGCTGCTGCATAAGCTGCCAGACAAACAGGAGGGGTAATATTAGAATCTTGTGATAGCCAAAAGATAATCATGTGAGCAGCTAGTAATGATACTCCCATATTTTCTAAAGCTGGGGCTGCTAAAACCGCTAGCATGATATAAGCAGCAGTCACGGGTAAACCCATACCTAAAACCAGAGAAGCTAGGGTAATCATTACCAGGGCTAAAAATAAGTTACCACCAGACCAATCAATTAATATTCCCGAAAAAGTAATCGATACTCCTGTCATGGCAATACTGCCAATAATTAATCCTGCTGCTACCAGTAAAATCCCCGTGACAACCATATTTTCTGCTCCTAAAGCTAAAGCATCGAGAACATCTCTAATACCCATGGGGTGATGCTGACTAAACCAAGAGCTTATAAATACGGCGATAATGCTATAGCCCGCAGCGTAAGTGGGAGTATAACCTAAGATTAATAAAATTATTAGCAGTAAAATCGGCAGGATAAAGGAAATTCCTTCTCTGCCTATACTTCTTAAAGAAATAGTATGAGTTTCATTCAAATTTTCTAGCTTTCTTTGATGGGCTTCTAGCCAAACATAGAAGCCAACGGTAGCAAAGTACATAACAGCAGGAAGAAAAGCCACAGCAATAATAGTTTGATAGGGCAAACCAGTGAATTGAGCCATAATAAAAGCTCCTGCCCCCATTACTGGAGGCATCAATTGCCCGCCTACCGAAGCTGCTGCCTCGACTCCCGCAGCAAAAGGAGCTTTGAAGCCATTCTTTTTCATCATAGGAATGGTAATTGAACCAGTGGCAACAGTATTGGCTAGTGCGCTGCCAGAAATTGTCCCCATCAATCCTGAAGCTACTACTGCTACTAACCCAGAGCCTCCTGCTATTTTTCCCGTTACAATTCTTGCTAAATTGATAATAAAATCAGTACCGCCAGATTTAAGTAAAAAAGAGGCGAATAAAACAAACATATAGACAGAGGTCGAGGAAATTGAAGCAGTATTGCCAAAAAGTCCTTCATCGGTAAAACACATTCGATAAAGAACTCTATTTAAAGTCATCCCGCGAAAATAAAAAGCACCGTTAATAAATTTTCCCCACCAAAAAACATAGCTAAGACAAAACAAGCTGAGGAAAGGAATAATAATTCCCGATGTTCTTCGTCCTAATTCTAGAGTTAAGATAATAGCGATCGCGCCGACAAGAGAATCAATAACTGTAAGTTCTAAATTACGCTCAATTACAGCGTTTTCAGCTAAAATAAAATAAATAGCCGTAGCTATCATCAAAATACCGAGCAAGACATCAATAATTGTCCATAAACGAGAACTGCGGACAGAACGAAAAGGGTAGATGAAAAAACCTAAAGCACCCAAAAATCCGAGATGAAAGCTATTACGCCAAAATTCACTAATTGTGCCAAAAGTATTAACCCAAAGATGAAATCCAGAGATAGCAATAGCTAACCAATAAATAACAGGCTGTAGTTTATTTTTTGCCGACATTTTAATAGCTCTTAGCTATTAGTTATTAGCTTTTAGCTTAATTTAACTGTTCTGAATCAAACTCTCACCTGGTTTTAACTAGCAAGCAAATTAGCGGGAATTTCCAATCCTTGTTCTTGATAATATTTAACTGCACCTGGATGTAAGGGAGTAGTCAAACCAGAAATAGCTTTATCTAAACTCATTTCTTTAGTTGCCTGATGAAATTCTTGTAGTTCGCTCAAGTTCTCATAAATAGTTTTAGTGATTTGATAGACAGTTTCATCATCAATACTAGGATGTACTGCTAAAAAATTTGATTGAGCAATGGTTTGAATTGCTTGCTCTTGACCGGGATAAGCCCCAGCTTCTATTTGATAAGGTTGCCAGACAGGAAAAGTGGCATTAATCTTGGCTAGTTGAGAGTCGGTAAATTCCAAAATAGCTATTTTATCTGCTCCCATTGCTGCATAAGATTGAGTTATAGCAGAAGCGGGTACGCCAGCAGGAATATTCATGCCCGCGATGCGACCATCCTGTAGTGCTGCTGCCGACTCAGAATAACCGATATATTCTGGACGAAAATCTTGTTCCACATCAAAACCCAACTCTGTCAGAATAGTACGACCAGAAATTTCTGTACCAGAACCACGTTTACCAATAGAGAAAGATTTTGCCTTAATATTATTTAAATCCTCAATATTCCCTGTTGTCGCAAATTGTTTGGGAATCACGAAATGCTCTACGTTTTGCCAGAGTAAAGTGATAGCACGAAATTCCTGCTCGGGTTTGCCTTCATATTTACCAGTGCCCGACCATGCCATTGCCCCAAATAAACCCTGTAAAATTGCTAAATCTGCTTCTTTATTTTTTAGCAGTTGAATATTTTCTGCCGAACCTGCTGAATTAATCGCATTCATTTTGAGTGGTGTTTTGTTACTAATTAAAGTCGCAATGGCAACACCAACAGGATAGTAAGTTCCTCCTGTAGTAGCTGTAGTTAATATTAGTGACTGTGGTTGTTCTGCTTGTGACGAGGTAGTACCCGAAGTATTTTGCTCACTAGAATCGCTACAACCCGAGCCGATAAGAGAAGGAAGCAATGCACTCGCTAAAGATATTTGAAGAAAAGACCTGCGTTTCATAAAAAATTAATCTCAGCAACAACAAGTTAATTTTTTTCATAGAGTGATATGCTTCCTAAGTCTGCTGGCAGAAAAAATTATTCAGATTACTATTGTTTTGGTTAAATTTTTATTAATTATCAAAAGAATTAGTTGAAAACTAATCGCCAAAACAAATACCCAAGCCTCTGGCTGTTTTAACTAAGGTATCTTGAGGATCGACGGCACGATAGTCTTTAATTGCTTCAGCAATAGGCACGCTCTGTACTTGTCGATTTTGCCAAGTGACCATGTAATCATATTTGTCTTGAGCAATTAGTTCTACTGCTGCTACCCCAAAAGCAGAAGCCAAAATACGATCGAGAGGAGAAGAAATACCACCCCGTTGAGTATGTCCTAAAACAGTTACCCTAGTTTCTGCACCACTTATTTTTGTAATTTGTTCGGCAACATACTGACCGATACCACCAAGACGACAATCATCAAAATGCCCTTGTTGTATTGACTCTCCTGTTTCCGTACAAACAGCTTCAGAAACAACGGCAATAGAATAATCTTTACCTTGTGCTTGCCGTTTTTTAATGTGGGTACAGATTCTCTCTAATTTACTGGGAATTTCGGGGATGAGAATTATATCTGCTCCTCCTGCAATACCAGCATTGAGGGCAATATGTCCCGCATCTCTGCCCATAACTTCCACAATCATTACCCGACTATGACTAGCTGCGGTAAAATGGACGCGATCGATAGCTTCTGTAGCAATATTAACTGCGGTATCAAAACCAATAGAACGTTCGGTAATACCCACGTCATTATCAATGGTTTTGGGAATTCCTACTAAATTTATGCCCCCTTGTTGAGCCAGTTTGCGTAAAATAGCTAAACTTCCGTCTCCGCCAATCCCAATGAGAGCATCTAAACCCAAATGATGATAACCTGCAATAATTTCTTCTGAGCGGTTGCTTAAGCTACCATCAGACATGGGAAAAGCAAAGGGGTCTCCTTTATTGGTAGTACCTAAAATGGTTCCGCCCATAGTTAAAATGGGGTCTACTCTACTAATCTCCAAGTTAATTGCTTGAGGCGGACGACTCATCAAACCATGAGTTGCTTTACAGATACCCAATACTTCCCAATCATAAAGACCGACAGCACAACGGGTAACCGCCCGAATTACCGCATTTAAGCCAGCACAGTCTCCCCCACTAGTAAGGATACCGATACGTTTCCTTGCGCCCATATTATTATATTCACCGATTTAACACGATCTATTGTTCGATGAGAAGGGAAACATATCTTATCAGTTAATCAATTCTCTAGATTACTTCCGATAAGTTAATTAATTACAATTTATTTTTGAAGTTTTCTGGATTAATGTTAATAAACGGTAATACCATTTATCTTTGGTGATGGGAATTAGGGATTGGGGATTAGTTACTCGCTACTCGCTACTCGAACCATTGACTTCGTCAGCAAAATTGTGCCAGCGTTTAAAATGGAATGGACCAGCGATCGAACCCCAAACTAGTTCGTCTGTTTCTGGATCTCTTCCGCGGTCGTAACTGATCAATTTTTCTGCATCAATTTCAAAACTATTATCTAAATAAGTTGTTCTGCCTTTACGTTCGACAATACAAGATTTTCCTGGTTTGATCTGACCGTGAAAACTTTGTCCCGTCCATTTTACTGTCATGTCGCAACCAGGCATTTTTTCTAAAAGATCGGGAGTAAGATTTTGTAATTTATCTAAATCTCTCGAAGCACCCCAAAACTTTTCCTCTTCCTTAACTTTGTAATTTTCTAATTCAATTACATCGTCAACAATTTTTAATCCTAAAACTCGCAAGCGATAGGGTTGATTCAACATAAAATCGTAGGCTTGTTCTAAAAAAAGACTTATTCCTGACAAAAAATTTTCGGGGATAGGACGCATGCAAACGCGAATATGGGCGAAAAAAGGAGGATTTTCAAAAGCTTGCTCCTGATTACTAAAATCTGCTGCCATCCAACGAGCTAAAGTGACGATATCCTGAGAATGAGTCATCGGTATTTTTCCCTTGAACCTTCAAAGTCTGAAAGCCCTATTTTCTCATAAGAACTGTCTTGAAAGTCAAAAGTCAAAGGTCAAAAATCAAAAGTTTGACTTTCATCCCTGGGTTGTGAACGCTAGTTCATGGCATCTCTTGCACAAATCTCCTCTTTCTCTCTATCTAAACTAAATGGTTTAGTTTAGATAGTTGGCGCTCGCCTTTCCGAATCACCAACTACTTTTGATTGCACCCGTGCGACAGTTAGGTGTAGGGGAAAAACTTTCAAATATTTTCCCCAAGCCCTAAGTAACTAAAAAGCTTGTAGCTTGTAGCCACAAATCGATGACTCTTCTAAAACACCTGTTCTTTAATCCCAAAAGTTATGGAAAAAAGAGACAAAAAGAACAGTTTGAGAGACAAGGAATATCGAAGAGTACGTATCTCCTATTTTACCCAACCAGGAATTTATGAATGCTAAATTGATGTTCTAGGGTGTAGAGGAGTTACTTTTTTTCTGAATAATAAACTGATTAGCATAAAGGGCTTTACTCATAACACTCCACTGGTCTCGAACCGATGATAAAAACTGCTCTATACCCAAGCGAGGATTCTTATTTTGGTTATGTGGATTATTTTTACTATAGTCGTTAAAAATAATTAAACCATCTGATTTGGCTAAATTCCAGGCTAAACTAGCATTTTCTCGAGCACGAGTAGTTAGTTTGCGTTTATCTTGTACGATTACTACATCAAAAGTCTCGGGAGCAAGAGAATTTGCTAACTTATGAATATTACCTACTTGCCGTGTTACTTTTTCTGCTGCTCTGGTTTTAACTAAATTAGCATCTAGTTGTTGGCTATTACTTTCTTGAATACAAGTAAGTTGGGCTGAAGGATGAGTCAATATCTTATCGAGTAACCAACAGCTACTCATTTCTTGTCGATCGCCTAAAATTAAAATATGAATTCCCGGTCGATTAGCCAGGGGTTGCAAACAAGATTCCCAAGTAGTAATACGAAAACTGAAATTATCTTCAGTAAAAGAGTAGTTATTCGTTTGACATTCTTGCCAACCTTGTAAAGCACAGGCTTTTTGGAAACTGGCAGCAGCCCGATCTAATTCCCCTTTTTGGCGTAAAATATTACCCAAATTAGTGTGAACCCAAGGGTATTCTTCAACCAGATTGATAATAGCGTGACAAGTAGCGATCGCCTCATCTAATCTGTCTAGTTGCATAAAAGTTTTAACTAAATCGCGGTACGCTGAAGCAAAATCTGGTTTTAGCTTAATAGCTTGTCGAAAAGCTATAATGGCATCTTCGTAGCTTTTTTGTCGGAGGTAAATAGTGCCTAGCTTATGGTGTGCTTTAGCATACGTAGGGTCTTGCTGGAGAATATTCTGATAAATAGCAATAGACTGGTCTAATTCGCCTTTTTGAAGCCAAATTTCTGCCAAATGGTACTCTACGTCCCATAAATTATCACTTTTATCCTCTCGCGCTCTCTGATAACAGGTAATAGCCTTATCTAACTGACCATGAGCTTGTAGGAATCTTCCTAACTTATGATATCCCCGAGCGTTAATTAAATTGGGACTGATATTAACTGCTTCGTACCAGTATTCTATTTCGGTTTCTTTTTCCCCTAAATGACCATAAACTTGTGCTAAGTAAGAGTAAGCTATGACAGAATTGGGTTGATACTCCAATACATTTTCTAAAGATGCGATCGCGCCCTTCCAGTTTTGTTCGCTAATGTGCAGTTGACCCAAATAAGCATATATTTCTACTTTATTAGGCTGACTATCTAAAGCTAGAGAGTGCCATTGAACAGCTTCATCAAATCTTCCCATTCCTTGAAGAATATTGCCTAGATCGTGACAGGCTTGCTGTAATTTTTCTGATTTTTCTTGAGGATATTCTAGAGCTTGTTCGCAAGCGGAAATTGCCTGGAGCAGATAATTAGAATTAACCATTAAAATACTATTAGTTAGTTGCTGAATTTATCTTAAAATAAAAATTATAGAAAATCCCTCCAATTTCCTCAATTAGTATAATAATATTTTAATTAGTCAAACCAGCAACTTTTAAAGTTTTTTGGAGAGAATTAATATTGACTAAGATATCTTCTGTCAAAGAATTTTGATACATCAAATTCCTTAAAGGGAAACAATTGAAACTGTCACCAATAGAATAGTAATGTTGTAATTGTAACTGTTGACTTAAGATCCAATAATCTGTCCTGAGATAATGAGGAGAAAATAATTCTATTACAACTGCACCTGGACTACAAAAAACTAGATTAGTCAAACTCGAACCATGAGGAGAAATGATTGCTTCTGCGTTAGCAAATAAAGATACTTGTTCTAAAACTGATAAGTTTTCCAACCAAACTGTTTGAAAGTCTAACTGACTGATAACATCGATTACTTTCTCTTCATTAATTACTACTCTACCTCTAGCTTGCGATCGACTAATATAAATTCGCTTAGGAGATTCAGAATTTCGACTGCGTGCGGGTAAAAAAGTCTTACGTAAAAAGGTAATTGTTGACTTAGGTACCCAATCTAAATGTCCTGGAAAAGAAGGAACAATTAAGTCTTCTGCCTGAATATAACTATGGCGATCGCTAACTATAATCTTGCTGGCAGGAATACCTAAAAATTCCAAAGTTTCTTTTTGAAAATCTCGATCGATATTATTAACTACAAACCAATCTATTTCTTCTATATCTATTCCACTACGATGGAGTATATCTATTCTTGGAATAATATCGATCATCCAATGATAGTATACATGACCGGCCAATCCCGATAAAACAGCTACTTTCCCGGCAATTTTTTCTAGAGAAGGTATAGTTTCTAAACTAAATATAGGATGGTCTATTCTCTCTTGTTCCGGACAACCTGGAAGATACCAGGGATAATAACGAGAAAGATCTCCTAAAAGATAATTGTCAGGAGTAATAATAGCGATGGCATTACAGATCAACCAAGAGTTTTTTTGTGGTGCAATCCAAGCTCTTCCTGCTGAAATTTTAACCACAAAAGGAGAAGGAGAATTAATTGGTGGTGGTTGAGAAAATGAACATTTATATGTCTGTTTACCTATTTGCACTGGTTCAAAATAACTAATCAATTTTCCCATGCAGGTAGCACAATTAACCCCACCACATTTACTCTTGAAGGAAGAAGAGGGAGAAGTCTTGGTGGCACCGCCTTTCGGGTTTAACAGTTTGCTCAACTGAGCCGACTTCTGCATGGCAACCGTGTCACTATAAAACAATTGTGTCTGTTGTGATAAGTTATTTCCGTTCGATTCAGACTGTTTTTGCAGTGTTAATTCTACTTCGATAGGTTTACGGGAAAGAGGAATTGCCGTCATTTCTTCTGATAACCAATCGATATGAAAATACTCAAATTCTTCTAAATTGCAATCTTTTACCCAATCTATAGTACGAGAATATATACCTTGAGGTAACTCAAGCAATTTTTCATCCGAGGGAAAAAAATCAGGTAGTTGTTCCCAGTTTGTTGCCGAATCTTCTATTTCTTGCTGGCAAGCAGTTTTGTAATAATTAATGGCTTGCTCGACTTGCTGTTGTTGTTCGAGAATTTTGCCTAGCTGAAAACAAATTTGAGGCTCATTCGGTGCTAAAGTCAATCCCATCTGATAAATAATTATGGCTTCATCTAACTTCCCTTGCTTTGCCAGACAATTACCGAGGCGCAAGTATAGTTTAACTTCATCTGGTTTAATTTGTAGAGCTTTTTGATAATAAACCTGTGCTTGTTTGATACCTCCGTAAGTAAATAAAACATCTCCCCAATAAAAGTAAGTTTTCCAAAAATGAGCCAAAATTTGTGAGTAATTCAGTTTGTTTTGTATTGCAGTTAAAAAGTTAGCACAGGAGATTTTGGCTTGTTCGAGTAAGCTTTCTGGTCGTAATAATTTAGCTCTTTGGCAGTAAGCTTTAACAAAATCGGGTTGAATCGAGATGGCTGCCTGAAAATAATCGATAGTCAGTTCCAGATTATTTTGGATAAATAAGGCTTCTGCACAATAACTATAAGCCCAAATATTATTGGGTTCTAGTTTAATAACTTGTTGAAAGCACTCGATCGCTGCGGAGTAA
Source organism: Xenococcaceae cyanobacterium MO_188.B32 (assembly GCA_030065635.1). GTDB lineage: Bacteria > Cyanobacteriota > Cyanobacteriia > Cyanobacteriales > Xenococcaceae > JASJDJ01. The sequence goes on along the minus strand of JASJDJ010000026.1, from coordinate 35,109 downwards.
TTTCTTTGCTGCTGCCATAACTTGCCTAAATTATAGTGAGCCAGACTCATGTTGGGCTCTAGAACAATAGCAGTTTCAAACCTAGCCAATGCCTTATTCGGTTGTTTGTTGAGCCACAATACTTGACCGAGATTGTTGTGTAGAACCGCCCAGGTAGGATCGTGTTTGAGTCCTTGTTGATAAACTTCGATCGCAGCAGCATATTTTTCTTGCTTTACTAAAGTGCTGCCCAAGTTACTATAAGTTTTAGTATTATTGGGTTGTAGCTTGAGAACCTCATGATAGTTGGCGACCGCTTTTTCTAATTCTCCTCGTCGGTCGTAGAGTACTCCTAAATTAAAATATGCAGATGCATATTCTGGTTTGAGAGCAATAGTTTTTTCATAGCAACTAATTGCTTGTTGCCAATTTTCTAACTGATGAAGAATTACTGCTAAATTATACTGTAGGTCTGCCCAGTCAGGTTTGAGAGCCAAAGCTTGCTGATAATGCCAAGCTGCTTTGACTAACTGCTGCTGTCTACTATACAACAACCCTATTTCTGCATAGATATCTGGTCGCTTGCTTTCACTGACCAACAGTTTTTGATAAATATCTATTGCTTCGTCAAACTTCCCCAAACCAACTAAAGCTTTACCCCAAAAATGATAAATTTCTATGTGATTGAGATTGTCATCTAGGGCTTGCTTGCAGATGGCTATAACTTTATCCCACTGTCTTTGAGCTAAGTAAGACTTAATGGTTTCAATGGAAGCTTCACTTCTCATAAAATCGATCGTAACCGAGATTAATTAGACGATTGGTTGTTTTTAGATTAACTTAAGATGCCAAACTTTAGTGTAATAAACCCACGGATTGAGCCGTGGGTAAAATCTAAATGCCATGCAAATTTTGTCTATCGGGCTTAGTTACAATACGATCTACAAAAGTACAAAACAGATTTGTCTTGTAGTCTTGTGAAATAACTTAAAGTAACTTCAGGTAAAAATGGAACTAAAAAAGTTCCCAATCTTCGTCACCATCAGCATTGTCAATAGTGAGATCGAGGTTTTTGTCTAGCTGAATAATTTCATTGTCACCTATAGACACTTTACCGGTGGCACTATCGTAAGAGACATCAGCACTAGCACCAATTCCTCTAAGGATAATGACATCTTCAATGCTGCCATCTTCCCCTTGCGTGAAGTCGGTAATTTCGTCTACTTCTCCTGGTGCAAAATCATCAGCGAAGAATTCAAATTTATCATCGCCTTCACCACCAGTGATGATGTCTGTTCCACTACCACCTCTGAGAACATCTGCACCGGCTTCGCCGATGAGAATATCGTTGCCTTCCTCACCTTCGAGGATATCGGCTCCTGCGCCACCAATGATAATATCATTGCCTAAACCAGCACTAATAATATCGGTTAGATTACCACCAACGATGGCATCACTACCACCGACACCATTATCACCTTCACCAACAGAAAAGATATTGACTTGGTCGGTCTGTCCGATAATTGTTAGACCGCCATTGTCACCTTGTACCTCAAAAAGTGGCTCCGTACTGGAGTCTTCCAGAAGAATACTAGACATTAAACTTTACCCTCTTGTTTGACTTTAATTTGACTCAAAATTTAATAATTTCGATTAAATTATTAAATTATCCACATTATATTCGGATTTTTTTAAATGTAAAGTATAAATAAACAATTAAATTTTTGTTTTTATTTATTTGTCCAGAAGAATACCAATAAAATTAGTTTTATTTGAAAAAGCTTGATGTTTCATGGCAACTATTTCAAAGGGGTAAAGCTTTAAATAAAATTTAATCTTAACTTTATAATTTATTTCAACTCTACGAAAACTGATTATCAAAGCAAATTCTAATTTTTAAATTATATTAAGTGTTTTTAAGTACATATTTATCTAGGATATTTTAATCCAGACAAGCTGACGAATAATAGGAATAAGATGGTAAAAATAAGTGTTTTCCCTTATTTGAATCAAATATTAAATTTAAATTAATATTAATAATTTTATTTATATGAACTATTTATTTTCTGGGTTTAAAATAGATATATAAAAATGTATTATATAAATGTTAAAAAATAAAATACAAATCTATCTAAGGGTTTTTACTTACGTATTTTACCCGTGGTTTTTTCTAAAAATAAGCAATATTAAAATTCGCTTTAAATTTTTGAAATAATCAAAAAAATTAGATTAATGTTTAGGATGATATTTGAGCAAAATCAACAACATTGAATTACTAGTAAATAGTAAATTAAAGTAAATGAAAATTAAGCATATTATTTCAGGTATTTCCCCTCTAGTTTGTATCTTGGGGTGGAATTCCATGACCATCAATTCAGTTGATGCAGCCAATTTAAGCTTCACCTATACTCTTGAATCTACTGAAACAATATCTGGTAATTTTGATGGCGACATTGCAGATGACGATAATACAGTAGAGAATCTTCGCAATCTGGAGGCAGTGTATTCAGGAGAGCCAACGGTTAGATTCGATACCCTAGCAACTGGCAACTTTTTTAAGATAGACTTGTCCGAGTTTCAGCTAACTGGAACATCAAGCTCTTCGTCAGAAGCTAATTTTTTTGCTGTTAGAGGAGATAATGGCACAGAAGGAATTAATGTGTTTATTCCCTCGATGGGTATCGATGGTGACAGCAATATTGTCGATAGTAGATTCATCGTACAAGTAGATAGAGAGCAACAACCAGCAACTACTCCCGAACCAGGAATAACATTGGCTCTATCACTTTTGGGTAGTTTTTATTGCTGGCGAAAACTCAAGCAGAAACAAGTACCATCTTCATAAAAAAAAGAGGGTTATAAATTTTCCAATATACAGCTAAGATAATTAGCGAGTAAAAGAGATGTAGACAACCTACATCTTTTTCTATTCTCAAATTTTCATCAGGATACTCGACTATGGTAGGTACTGCTGCTAAACCGACAATAAGCGTAATTATTCCTACTTATAACTGCGATCGATATATTGCTCAAGCGATCGATAGTGTTTTAGAGCAACAAGACTGTGAATATGAAGTAATTGTAATCGATGATGGCTCTACAGATGAGACTGAAAATATATTAAAGACTTACAATAATAACCATATTCGTTACATTCGTCAGAAAAATCAAGGAGTAGCAGCAGCAAGAAATCGAGGTATCGCGGAAGCAGAAGGAGAATTAATTGCTTTTCTGGATGCAGATGATTATTTTCTTCCTGGTAAATTAGCTGCCCAAGCAGCCATTTTTGCTAAAAGACCCAATCTAGGCATAGTTCATAGCGGTTGGTCAAGAGTAAATTCTCAGGGAGAAAAGCTCTTGTCAGTTCTTCCTTGGGAAAAATCTCCTCAACTAAATCTAGAAGATTGGCTACGCTGGAGACCAGTACTTCCTAGTGCTATGATGTTTCGTCGCGAGTGGCTTGAATATGTAGGTGGTTTTGATTCTAGATTTCCTCCCGCAGAAGATACAGAACTAGTTTTAAGACTAGCTCTTAAAGGTTGTCAATCTACTTGGTTAAAACGAGTGACGGTATGCTACCGACAACACGAGCAAAGTGCTATGCACAAGGGTTTACCCCAGGCTCGCTCTTTAACTGCCGTTATAGATAATTTTTTTAGGCAACCCAATCTACCAGAAAAAGTTCGTCTCATGGAGCATTCCGTTCGCTATCTTACCTTCGTATGGATTGCCTGGTATTTATACTATACGAAGCATCAAACTGAAATGAAAGAATATTTAAAACAAGCCTGGTACTACACTCCTTTATCACCTTTAGAAACTGTAATTAATTGGACTGAATGTTTTGCTGAGTTTTCACAAAATTGGGGTGTTAAGTTCGATGCTCATGAGTTAGCCCAATCCCCAGAATGGAAATCTTTGGTTCGATGGACGATCGAAGTCACGGGTAAAATCGATCTGATATAGTAGACCTCTTGCAAAAATAAATAAGAAATCAACATGGTGGGGACACATAGCGAATGCAATTCGCCGTCCCCCACCATCAAAATTAATCCTTTTTACCTTTTACCTTTTACCGCCAATCTACGCTGAATTCGATTCAGCGTAGCACTCCCGAGTGCATTCGGAACCTTTTACCTCCACTCAACCGAGATTTTGGAGACTTATGCAAGAAGTCTAGTGGTTAGCACTTTGGCTAGATGCGACAGATTATCTTAATGAGTTAGATAATAGAAACCACATGTGCTTAATTTAGCTGAAACTGCTAGCTTGTTTTTAGCTTCAACCAAGAAGGTTTTTTTTTGTTTTAGGTAGGATCGATCGCATTTATGACTATTGCTCGTACAATTTGCCTTGGATTTCTCGCTGTTATTGCAGTGGGAACTTTATTATTACTGATGCCGTTTGCTACTAGCACGGGTAGCTGGAATGACCCTATTGTGGCTGTATTCACTTCTACTTCTGCTGTTTGTGTTACAGGTTTAGCAGTAGTCGATACAGGTGGCTATTTTTCTTTTTGGGGAGAGTTAATAATCCTCTTACTGATTCAGATAGGAGGATTTGGTTATATGATGACTACTACCTTTCTTATGTTGTTATTGGGGCGTAAATTTGACCTCAGCCAAAAATTTGCGATTAAAGAATCTTTCGATCGACCTTTCTTACAGGGTAGTACAAGTATAGTAAGATCGGTTATTGCTACCACCTTGATATTTGAGCTTACTGGAGTTATTTTAATGCTCAATGTTTTTGCCAGTGAACATGGCATAGCTAAAGGATTGTGGTTATCGGTTTTTCACAGTATTAGTGCCTGGAATAATGCCGGATTTAGCCTTGTTTCTGATAGTTTGGTTGGTTATCGCTCCTCTTGGATTATTAACTTAGTTATACCAGGATTAGTTATCTTCGGAGGTATTGGTTATCAGGTCATTATCGAAATGTATTTATGGTTAGTTAATCAGTTAAAAAGAAAAAAAGAAAGATTTTGTTTTTCTTTAAATTTCAAGGTAGTTACCAGCACTACTTTAATTTTGTTAGTAGTGGGAACTATGGCATTTTTCTTAACAGAATTAAATAATCCCGCAACTCTTCAACCACTGAGTTTACTAGATAAATTTTTAGCTGCTTGGTTTCAATCTATGACAACTAGAACTGCTGGTTTTAATAGTATAGATATAGGAAAAATGACCACCGCAGGATTGTTTATTACTATGGGATTTATGTTTATAGGTGCTAGTCCTAGCGGTACTGGTGGGGGTATTAAAACTACAACTTTAAGAATTCTATTTAACTGTACTAAATCGGCTTTAGAAGGTAAAAATCAAGTTGTTTTATATCAAAGAGAAGTTCCTAGTCCTCTTATTTTAAAAGCGGTTGCAGTAGTTTTCGGGACAGCTACTTCTATTATCATTGCTACTATTGTTATTTCTTTATTCGATCCTCAGTTCAATTTTTTGCAAATACTATTTGAAGTTATTTCTGCTTTTGCTACCGTAGGTTTGTCCACGGGAATAACTGCTAGTTTTTCGACTTTATCTAAACTCACTTTAATCGCTGCCATGTATACTGGAAGAGTTAGTATTTTACTTGTGATTGCTGCAATTATTGGTGAACCTCGTCCCACTGCATTACAATATCCAGAAGAAAATCTGCTAGTTGGCTAGTTACAACAATAGGAAAAAGTAAATAATAATAACAATATTTAGAAATTAACAGTTAATGAGGTGAAGAGTGGAGCTAAAGTCTCTTAAGTTTTTGACCAATCTACGTAGAGAAAATCGTCAATTTGCGGTTATTGGTTTAGGTCGTTTTGGTAGAGCAGTTTGCGGTTCTCTCCACAAGTTAGGATATGAAGTACTGGGTACAGATATAGATGAAAAATTAGTTACCCAAGTTTTGACTCAGAGATTAGCCTCTCATGCTATTCAACTAGACTCTACAGAACCAGCAGCACTCAAAGAAGCTGGTATATATGAAATGGATACAGTTGTGGTTGCGATTGGTAATTATTTACAAGAAAGTATTATTACTACTTTGAATGTAAAAGAAGCAGGAGTAGAATACGTTGTCGCTAAAGCTTCGTCAGAAATTCACGGTAAACTCTTGCAGAGGGTAGGAGCAGATCATGTCGTCTTTCCCGAACACGAAGCAGGTTGCGCTTTAGCAGAAACTATCACTAAACCAGCTATACTGGAGCGTTTTGAACTCGATCCAGAAAATAGTATTATTGAGGTGTTAATCCCAGAAGCATTTCATAATAAGACTTTAGCAGAATTAGAACTACGTAATACTTACGGTGTTAGTGTCTTAGCAGTAGGAGATGGAGAAAAATTTTCGATTAATCCAGACCCAAGACAGAAGCTCAGTAAAGGATTGATTATGGTAGTGATTGGCAGCAATAGAGATATTCGGCGTTTACCAATCTAAGCAGGAAAATAATTGGAAAAACACATGAAAATTAGGGTAGGTTAAATAATCTACCCTTAATTAAACTAAATTAAAGTCAAATAAATAAGTTGATTTTTAGCTCGCTACTGATAGTACTTCCTAGACACAGATTAAAATCTTTACTATGATTACATAAGTAGACAAGAGGGTTTTGAAAATCAATCAACTTGTATCAATAATAACACGAGCTTGGAAATTAATGTATTGAAAATTACAAAAAATCCAAAAACCAGCCATTTAGCTTAGTACTATCAGCTGAGTATTTAAGTGTTTCTCTTTAGTGCAAACCAATTTTGTAACTGTTGACGACATTCTAGTTCTCTAATACCCGCAATTACTCTGAGCCGATGATAAGAACAGCTACTATCGGGGAAATTGACTACGGTGCGAATTGCTCCTGTTTTTGGGTCATCGAGCCCGTAAACTAAGGTACCAATGCGAGCTTGTATAATTGCGCCAGCACACATAGGACAGGGTTCTAAAGTAACGTAAAGAGTGCAATTGTTTAGATGCCAATTTTGTTGAATTTGACTAGCAGCACGGATAGCAATTATTTCTGCATGGGCAGTAGGGTCTTGGTTTTTTTCTTTACAGTTAGCAGCTTCAGTAATTAGATTGCCGTTTCGATCGACAATGACGGCACCAACTGGTACATCTCCCCATTCTGCTGCTGTTTGGGCTAATTTTATGCATTTTTCCAGCCAATATTGATGATTGAGATAGGTTTGATAATCGAGATCGAAAAGCGATCGCACTACATTTTTACTCCTAGCTAAATAGAAGAAAAAGATTACAGTAAAGATAATAAGCCTTAAAGCAAGAAAATATTTCCTTAAATAATGAAAATAGCTGAAATTACCACTACTCTCGAGCAAATATTTAATTCTGGAAAAATAGAACGAAAAAGCAACGATACTTGGCAAATACAACAAGAAAATCGGCGATTACTGGTAATTTTATCGGAAGATCATTCTTGGATGCGAATTTTAGTACCTATTGTTCCACTGGCTGAAGCACAACCTTTGTTAACTCAGTTATTAGCAGCTAATTTTGAAGATACTCAAGAAGTTCGCTACGCGATCGAACAAGATGTATTGTGGGGTGTATTTTTCCATCGCTTAGACACTTTGGTGATTGAAGACTTTTGTAGCGCGATCGCTTTTCTGATTTCTTTGAAGGAAAAAGGTCTATCTAATTCTTTTCAACAACTGATCGAACAGCGAGTACGCCAAATAATTAAGGCAGCTAAATTACAAGGACAAGATTTAGAAGCGACTTTTAAGACTTTAGAAAGGTACTATCAAGAAGGAATGCTTGGAGGTGTAGATCAAGACCCCCAAGAAAGAGAGCAATTTTTAGCTGCTTGGAAATATCAGTTAGAACGGCTTTGGTCAGAAGTAGAATAGACTTCTTGCATAAGTCCTATAAACTTTGGTTAAGTTGAGGTAAAAGGTAAAAGGTAAAAGGTAAGAAGTTCAGGAGTCAGAATGAATCTATGGTTGTAATTGAATTAGTATTACTTCTGGACAGTGGCTAACTGAAATATCCCCTGAGTGTTTCTATTATGATTATGTAGGACACTAACTGACAAAGGCAGGAGTCAGAGGGCAGAAGGGAAAAGAAATAAAAGCTAAACCTTGAAAGCCCCGTCAGGTTGTTTGGGATTCATTGAAAGGTTAAAGTCGTGAGTATGATTACTTATTGTTTAGTATACTACACGACTATCTCTACTTTTTGCGACACAACCGGATCTTTGCGAGAGTTCTAATGTTACTGCTTGCGAGAAACAACTGTCTGCTTTTCCCAATGGCGGAACAAAAATATCCACAGTGGTAGAGATAAATTAAGAGCCATAAGGCGTACGGAGTGAGCTAAAGTAACGATTTCTGGATTACGGTCTAATGCGAGGGCAACTAAAATCATTTCTGTCGAACCTCCTGGTGCTGTGACTAGCATGCAGGTTAGCCAATCCCACGAAGTGGTAAGGGAAGCAATAGTCGCAGCAACAAATCCACTGGCAATGGTCAAGGCTACAGAAATACAAGCATAAGTAATATTTTTGCCGGTTATATCTACGCGATCGCTCCAGGCTTCACCAACTGTAATTCCCAATAATATTTGACCGAGTAAACTAATGACTTGGGGTGGCGTAAAATCTAAATTAGGAAAAAACGGAATATAAGCGATCGCCGAATTAAACACTATTCCTACAATCAAAGTACCAAAAAAAGAAGCAGCAGGAATGCGCAATTTATAGGCTATATTTACTCCCAACCATGCCGCAATAATTGCCAGTATTAATAGGCATAAATAAACAAGATCCTTTTCTATTACATAGTCTTCCCAAGAAAATATTATTTTGTTAGCAGCACTTCCAGATGTTCCCGCTATCAGAGGAATAATTAAAATGACGCAAGTAATACGGAGTGTCTGTACCATTGCTACCAGAGAAACATTGCGATTGTATTCGGCAGCAATACTAGACATGGTTGCTACTCCACCAGGTACTGTGGCTAACATGGCGTTAAGCAAGTTGGTTCGACTGATGCGAGAGTAAAAATAACCGATACCACTTCCACAAAGCAGCATAAATAAAGTGAGAAAAATAAACAGTGGTAACCGAGAAGAAGCCGCCCACAAATTACTGTCAGCGATCGCAAATCCGATCGATAATCCGACCATTGCCTGTCCAATTTTTCTGCCAAATTTATTGGGTTTTAGAGTTTTTTTGATGATAGTTTGATAACTTTTGACAACTATTACTCCTGCACCCATTCCGCCAAAAATCCAGGCTACACTTCCTAAACCCAGATAAGCGATCGCCATCCCCAAAAATAAGGCTACAATCATCTCCAGTATGGCGATCGATAATCTAGTGGTAAATTGAGTCATTAGTTATTAGTCATTGGTCATTTGTTCTAAAAATTAGATGTTTACACATTTACACGATTCGTGACAAGTTAAACAAAATGTCTACTTGCGCTTCTCAATGAGGGTAGCAGTTTGAGATATAATATCTCGATCGGCTGTAGCTTCTTGCCGAAAAAGAGCCATAATTCCTTTATCGTAGTTAGAGGCGATCGCTAAAATTGCCCCTCCTAATACATAGATCGGTAAAGGTAAAATAAAATCTTTGATAGCAATATAAACTTCTGCTAGTACAAATAAAATAGCAACGCTAACCAGCCACACCTTCATAAGCCAAACATCGCAATAATTTACCCTAATGATTGTAATCGATCTAATTAATAAAAATAGAATCGCGAGAAGCATTGGAAGCTTACCCGCGAAACAATAGTAAACATTGAGACTTGAGTGAATAGATATATGACTATACAGTCGCAGGTTCTTTGACCGTTGTTAGTTTTTCGTAAGTCTCGCGCATTTTTAGTCCTACTAACACTTGGAATAAACCAGTACCATTATTAGAACCAGGATAATCTTTATGTTGAAGAAGTAATTCAGTCATTTCGCCATAATGCTTAGTGGCAGTTTTACTAAGATGGCTTTCGATGTAAATCATCTCTTCGAGATTATCGAATTGACCGTCAACTTCTAAGATAGACACTTCGTTACTATAGAAACTATCGGGTCCATAGTACATCTTAATACCAGGATAAGCACAAGTTAGCTTACGACCGCAAGGTCTCCAATCAATAGTCGATCCTTCATCAAATAGATAGACAGGCTCGAAGTATTCTACTCCTTCTTTCTGAATCAAACGTACTCTCAGAAGATTACTTTCCTTGTCGTCAACTAATTGGGTAGGTAGTACTTGAATAACGACATCGGCAAATTCTCTTTGAGGCTCGATGTAAGCACTGAAGTCTGGCTTTCTAGCATTAATAGAAGCTAAGACATCCTCATAGGTATGACCTCTTTCTGCCATATCCCGTTGAATCTTCCATTGGATTTTTACTTCATCGCTAATATCCAAGTAAACACTAAAATCCAAAAGCGATCGTACTCTTTCATCAAATAGAGGATGAAGTCCTTCGATCACGACTACCTTATTGGGTTCGATTCTTTCTGGAGGATCGATTTCGCCAGTTTCATGATTATAAATCGGCTTATCTATTGCTTTGCCTTCTTTAAGAGCTTTAATTTGCTCGTACATGAGGTCAAAGTTATTGGCTTTGGGATTAAGAGCGGTAACTCCGGCTTTTTTTCTCCCTTTGCGATCGAGACTATGATAGTCATCTAAGCAAATGACTGTCATAAATTCTGCTCCAAACAAATCGGTCAAACGACGCAAAAATGTTGATTTACCACATCCGGAGTCTCCTGCCACTCCGATTAGCACCACGCGATCTGGACCAGTGGTCATAGCTTCCCTCTTTTATAAAACTGATTTAATCCACATTTAGTATTAAACGAATATTAAAGTATTTAATACTAACTACTAACATTCACAAATCTTATCAGATGCTGACCACCTCTACAAGATAGGATTTTTGAGGATAAAATCCTCAGTTAAGATGCTTAAGAAAAACCAAAACTGCCTTAAAAGCTACATTTTTTTGGAAATAAGTCAGTTAGGGTAGTAGGTAAGACTAGCTTTACTTATTAAAATAAAATTATCCAATTTTAGCCAATAATCCTTTCAAGATTCAAATTACGATAGCCTCCCAATGATAGGCTAAATAATGCAGCATAAATAGTCCCGATGAAACAGCATTTTTACGAAGTAGAAAAAGGCTTCTTCAGGCAACGGCGAGCTATATTTAGCACTGTTGCTCTTCTTGCTGAGTTAAGTTTATCGGTAAGTTGGTTTTATCAGGGAATCTTAACAATTAATTTGAATTAGCAGGAAAGGTTGAAATTATGTATAAATCCAGCACAGCAGTAGCTTGCAATAACAACATAGAATACAAAAACCGTTTATTTGTATATGAAGTGGTTGGGTTATCCCAAAATGGCAATACTAAGAATTTGAACTACTCGATTCGTAATAGTGGGAGCGTATATCTTACCGTACCCTACAATCGCATGAATCAAGAGATGCAAAGAATTAGCCGTTTGGGTGGTCGGATTGTAAGTATTACTCCCGTAAATAAGGAAAATCCTGTGTTAGAAATGAGTAACAGCAATCAATCTGAACAACAGCAACAAAATAGTAAATCAATGACTCAAGCGAAAGAGAAAGTAAAGGTTCCTGTTAATATTTATCGTCCTAAAAACCCTTATGTCGGCAAATGTCTTGATATTTACGACTTAGTAGGCGAAGGTGGTATTGGTACTTGCCGTCACATGACCTTCGATCTCTCTGAAGGAGATTTACACTATCTAGAAGGTCAAAGTATCGGGATTATTCCTCCAGGGGAAGATGAAAATGGTAAACCCCACAAATTAAGATTATATTCGATCGCCTCTACTCGTCACGGAGACAATCTAGATGATAAAACCGTGTCTTTGTGTGTGCGGAAACTAGAGTATAAACATCCAGAAACAGGAGAATTAGTTGAAGGGGTTTGTTCTACTTATTTGTGTAACCTCAAACCAGGAGACGATGTAGCTATCACCGGTCCTGTAGGTAAAGAAATGCTCTTACCAGACGACGAAGATGCCAATATTATTATGATGGCGACAGGAACTGGTATAGCTCCTTTCCGCGCCTATCTCTGGCGGATGTTTGAGGAGGGAGACCTCAATCCAGACTACAACTTCAAAGGTTTTGCTTGGTTATTCTTCGGTATTGCTAAGACTCCTAATATTCTTTACAAAGAGAAATTGGAAAGTATGCAGCAGCAAAACCCTGACAACTTCCGTTTAACCTATGCCATTAGCCGAGAACAGAAAAATCCCGAAGGCGGTAGGATGTACATCCAGCACAGAATTGCCGAACACGCCGATGAGCTTTGGGAATTAGTACAAAATCCTAAAACTCATACTTATATATGTGGTCTCAAAGGAATGGAAGATGGTATCGATGAGGCTATGAGTAAAGCAGCCGAAAAACATGGTGTTGACTGGATTGAATACCGTAAGCAAATGAAGAAAGAGCATCGTTGGCACGTTGAAACTTACTAAGTTTGAACTTTGTTAATTTCCAAGCTTAAATTCTAAAATAGTACGTCTGCTGGCAAAAAGTAGGCGTTTTTTCTTGAAATAGTCCTAGAAAGCGAAAAACGCAAGTTTAATAGAGGGAAAAATTTAAAAAAAAGATTAACTCCGAATTCCAAACTCAGGCCAATAGGTATCGCTTGCTTTAAAGATGAGAATTACGTTAAATTTAATTAAGCAACGGTAAGTTAAACTCAAGTATACTTGACAAAACAAGCTAGTTTAGCTAGCAAATAAACAAACAAAAAAAGGATTATATACTTTTATACAATTACAAACCTATGAAAAAATTTTCTTGGAGAATCGTAGTCCTGTGGACATTGCCACTATTAATAGTGGGCTTTTTCCTCTGGCAAGGAACATTGTCCCCTAGTACTGGCAATCTAGGTGGTAACACCGCTAGTACCCGCATGACTTATGGTCGCTTTTTGGAATACCTCAATGCGGATAAAGTTACTAGCGTTGAACTTTACGAAAATGGAAGAACCGCGATAGTTCAAGCGATCGATCCAGAAATAGATGAACGGATGCAAAAATTGCGGGTCGATCTACCTGCTAATTCTCCCGATTTGATTGCCAAGCTCAGAGAAGCAAATGTAAGCTTTGATTATCATCCCACTACCAACGATGGCGCAATCTGGGGACTATTAGGCAATTTAGTATTTCCTATTTTACTTATTGCTTCTTTATTTTTCCTCTTCCGTCGCTCCAGCAATATGCCTGGTGGTCCCGGTCAAGCGATGAATTTTGGTAAATCTCGCGCTCGTTTCCAAATGGAAGCGAAAACTGGGATTATGTTTGATGATGTAGCGGGTATTGACGAGGCGAAAGAAGAACTTGAAGAAGTAGTTACTTTCCTCAAAAAACCAGAAAAATTTACGGCAGTAGGAGCGCGTATTCCTAAAGGTGTTCTGTTGATCGGCCCTCCAGGAACGGGTAAAACTCTCTTAGCTAAAGCGATCGCTGGTGAAGCTGGTGTACCTTTCTTCAGCATCTCTGGTTCAGAATTTGTGGAGATGTTTGTTGGGGTCGGTGCGTCCCGTGTTCGCGATCTATTTAAGAAAGCGAAAGAAAATGCTCCCTGTCTGATCTTTATTGATGAGATTGATGCCGTAGGTCGTCAACGGGGTGCAGGTATTGGCGGTGGTAACGATGAGAGAGAACAAACTCTCAACCAGTTACTGACCGAAATGGATGGTTTTGAAGGTAATACAGGTATTATTATTATTGCTGCTACTAACCGTCCCGATGTCTTAGACTCCGCTTTAATGCGTCCCGGTCGTTTTGACCGTCAGGTAATGGTAGATAATCCCGATATTAAAGGTCGTCTAGAGATTTTGGACGTTCACGCTCGCAATAAAAAATTAGCCCCAGAAATATCTTTAGAAGCGATCGCTCGTCGTACTCCTGGTTTTTCTGGTGCTGACTTGGCTAACCTCCTCAACGAAGCAGCTATTTTAACTGCCAGAAGAAGAAAAGAAGCCATCACTATGTCCGAGATTGACGATGCAGTCGATCGCGTAGTGGCAGGGATGGAAGGTACTCCTCTTGTAGATGGTAAGAGTAAGCGTTTGATTGCTTACCATGAAGTCGGTCACGCTATTGTAGGTACTCTCGTTAAAGACCACGATCCAGTCCAAAAAGTTACTCTAATTCCTCGCGGACAAGCTCAAGGTTTGACTTGGTTTGTGCCTAATGAAGAACAAGGTTTAATTACCAGAGCACAATTAATCGCTCGTATTGCTGGCGCAATGGGCGGTCGCGCTGCGGAAGAAGAAATCTTTGGTTATGACGAAGTAACTACTGGTGCTGGTGGTGACTTACAACAAGTAAGTGACATGGCGAGGCAAATGGTTACTCGTTTTGGTATGAGCGATCTCGGCCCTGTTTCTCTCGAAGGACAAGGTGGAGAAGTATTTCTGGGTGCTGGTTTGATGTCCCGCGCCGAATACTCAGAAGAAATAGCCTCTCGCATTGATGACCAAGTACGTCAAATTGCCGAACACGGTCATAATTTAGCCAGAAAGATTATTCGCGAAAACCGTGAAGTGATCGATCGCGTAGTGGATCTTTTAATTGAAAAAGAAACTATTGATGGTGATGAGTTCCGTCAAATTGTAGCTGAATATACCGAAGTACCTGAAAAAGAACAGTTTGTTCCCCAATTATAAAATTTAGCAACCATCTTAAATATTTTGAAGGGACGGCGATCGTCCCTTTTTTTTTCTAGAGTGGCAAAATAAACTTGACTGAACATTTAAACCTAGTAAATTCGTTATAGCTCGAAAATTCAATCTACGTGTTTAAGGCTTTTCAACCCACAGAAACAACTTCTCTAGTCAATTCGATAACACTATCGTTAGTATTCTCGGTAGTAGGAGGATACATTGGTCAGCGGGCTTTAAAAAAAAAGGAAAGAGACCCTTGGGTACGTTTTTTTGCTATTTCTTTTGCTGCTAGAGGAGGAACAAGCTTTCTTGGTTCTGACTTGACTGAAGCTAATTTCACAGAAGCTAGACTTAAAAGTACCGATTTAAGAAAAGCTAATCTTACTGGTGTTTGTTGGCATAGATCTAATACCAATTTCATTTAGCTAGGCTACACTTATGAAATTTAATTACAGGATATGAGTTTTGCTTGACGCATTATCTGTAGCTTGAGTTTAGTAAATTGGTATAAAATGCTCGATCGTGTCCGTAGATAATCAAAAAAAATCTAGTTTTTCATATTGTTGGAAAAGGATTAAAAACGTAGGTTTAATTTTTGAGTGATAACGGATTGATTTCATTTCAATTGTTAGTCTAGTACATTTTGCCACCCTAGAAAAAAATAATCCCACTTGCCTTTGTCTTCCGCTACACTGCTGATAGTATTTGTTATTGGTTATTTTTATATTTATTAGTGCAATCTTTTTTTAATGATTTAGCTTGGTATAAATGCTTGTTGCTTTAAGAATTAACAATTTTGCTTTAGTCGATCGCCTGGAGTTAGATTTCGATCGGGGTTTGAATGTACTTACAGGAGAGACTGGCGCAGGAAAATCGATTATCCTAGATGCAATCGACGTAACCTTGGGGGGAAAAGTTAATACTCGCATGATCCGCGGTGGTAGCGAGCGAGCAATTATAGAGGCTACTTTTCAACTTAATTCAACTTTACTAGAGTTACTAGCAGAACAAGAAATCGAACCTTTAGATGAAGATACTCTCGTTTGTTCTCGCGAACTTGCTATTGGGAAAGAAAAGCTGCGCTCCCGCTGTCGGGTAAATGGCGTGACTGTTAACCGCCAGGTAATTAGTGAGTTACGTTCTCGGTTAGTAGAAATTACCGCCCAAGGACAAACTGTCAATTTGTTAATCTCGGAAAGACAACGGGAATTATTAGACTCTTACGGGGGCAAATCTTTACTCAAGCAAAGAGAAAAAGTAGCTGCTGCTTATTTAATCTGTCAACAAGCTAAACAAGCTTTAGCCAAACGCCGTCAATCAGAACAAGAATTACTGCAAAGACAAGATTTATTAGAATATCAGCTTAAAGATTTACGAGAAGCAGAATTAGGTGAAGCAGATGAATTAGAACAACTCGAACAAGAACGCGATCGCCTTTCTCATGTAGTGGAACTGCAACAACTAAGTTACCAAACCTATCAAATTCTCTATCAAAACGACACAGAAGAAACAGCAGCAGCAGATTTATTAGCCCAAGCAGAAGCTAATCTGACAGAAATGGTAGAGTACGACAGCGAAATAGAAAGTATTCTCTCTATAGTGCAGTCCGCATTGAATCAAGTGATAGAAGCAGGACAACAAATTAGTAGCTATGGAGAAGGATTAGAAGCCGATCCAGAACGCTTAGAAGAAGTAGAAGCCAGAATTAGACTACTAAAAAATGTTTGTCGCAAATACGGTTCGACTTTAGCAGAAGCGATCGCCTATTACGAACAGATACAACAAGAATTAGAGCAACTTACCAACAGCGATCGATCTATTGCCATACTCGAACAAGAATATCAAATAGCCCAAACCAAATTGGAACGAGCTTGCACTAAACTTACTCAACTCAGACAGAAAGCAGCAAATAAATTAGCTACTCAGCTAGTTAAAGAACTTAAGCCCCTGGCGATGGACAAGGTTATTTTTGAATGCCGTCTGCTTCCTTGTGCTGCTACGGCTACGGGTGCGGATAAAGTAGTCTTCTATTTTAGTCCTAATGCTGGAGAAGAAATACAACCCCTAGCAGTAATTGCTTCTGGCGGGGAAATGAGTCGTTTTCTGTTGGCTTTAAAAGCTTGCTTTTCCCAATCGGAACAACAATCTAGTACGCTGATTTTTGATGAAATCGATGCGGGAGTTTCTGGTAAAGTAGCTCAGGCGATCGCCGAAAAACTCCATCAACTCAGTCAAAAACATCAAGTACTCTGCGTTACCCACCAACCTTTAGTGGCAGCTATGGCGGATGGTCATTTTCGAGTCGAGAAGCAGATTGTAGAAGAAACTTCTCCTGCTGCTAAAGACAGGAATGGCGATTCCGCGCTCCCAGATATTCGCACAGTAGTAAGAGTAAAAGCTTTAACCGAGCGTCTCTTGCGCAGAGAAGAATTAGCCCAACTTACAGGAGGACATTCCGCAGAAGACGCGATCGCCTTTGCCGATTCTCTCTTAACTAAGGCGGATCGTTATCGACTTTCCCAAAGCTAGCTTGGAAAAAATAAAGTTTAGAAATTTAAGCTATTATCTTGTCTAAAAGCGATCGCTCTACAATATTCTCATTTTGGTCAAGATAATTCCTTTTTTGGCGACACAATCATCGGTTTAATCTTCTCAATCTGCTCGGCTTCTCTTTTAAGTACTTGGTAAATGTCATTTGCTCTTTGCATATTGAGCCAAAAATCGGGGGATGTATCAAAATATTTGGCTAATCTTAAAGCAGTACTCGTGGTAATCCCTCTCTTGCCATTAATGAGTTCGTTTATTCTTTGATAGCTAACTCCAATTCCATCAGCAAGTTGTTGTTGAGTTAAACCCATTGGTTTTAGGAATTCTTCTCTCAACATTTCACCTGGGCTAGTAGGTGGCCTATTAGTAGGAATATTAACCACAATCGTCTCCTCTTAATGGTAATCCGCTATTTCAACCTCTGTAACCCCATCTTTTGACCAGACAAAACATATTCGATATTGGTCATTGATGCGAATACTGTGCTGCCCTTTTCGATCTCCTTTTAGAGCTTCTAATTTATTTTTGGGTGGGGAACGTAGGTCATTCAAACTAGCTGCAAAATCTAATTGGTCAAGCTTTCGCCTAGCAATTTTCCATAAGTTCTGGGGGCAAGCTCTACGTGCATATTTTGTATCATTACCATTAAAAATATCTTTTGCTCCCTGCTGTTTGTAACCAATTATCATTATAGCATAGTAATCGTGATATTATGATAATTGTAAGATGATTACACCTTTTAAGTTTGGAAGATAATTCATTTTTTAGTAGAATTATCGACAGGGTTTAAAACTAAGATAAAATAGATTTTCCACTCATGGAGTTTTAAGTGCGATTCCGCTTAATTTTCTCTGACAATAATATGGCGATCGCTATCTATACTAATTAGTCCTCTTGCCTGAAAATTGCCAAGGAGTCTGGTAACGGTGACTCTGGTAGTACAAATAATACTAGCCAAATGTTGATGGGTAAAACGTATGGTCAGACGAGTACCATCCACAACTGATTGACCCATTTCTTGTTTTAAAAAGAGTAACAATTCCCACAAGCGTTCTTCAACTTTGCGCATTCCAGTAATAGTTAGTAACTGTTCTGCTTTAATTAGCCGTTGACTTAATTGTGCCATTAAAATTCTGGCAAGTTCCGGAGATTTGGCAATTTTTAAAGGCGAACACCATCTTAGATAGGTGTTAGATAAAGTCTTTGCCTGATAATGATAGTTATTTTGAGAACAGTAACCAAAAGAATTATTAACAGTTACCCAGCCTAAAATTATCTCATCACCACTAGAACTAATCCTGCTTAGTTGAACTACACCCCGATACACTTGCCAAAAACCAGGCTCTATGAGAGATATTTCTTCTCCCTTTTCATAGGAATGTAATAATAATTCTGGTTCTCTAATTTCTAGATAATTAGTAGAGTTTGAATTTGTGGTTAGAAGCATAGTGGAAGACTTATATTGTAGGAAATTATGCGTTTATGTCGAAGTCAAGAACGAAAGGAAAATTAATAACATCAATAACTGGTTCGAAAATAAAATTGTTACTTACTAACACCAATCTTTCGCTTATACTTGTACTTAATTTTGAGAAATATTAAAAAATTGAGCCATAGCCGAGCAGGACGATCGAAAAAAGTAAAAATATCTCCATAAGCCAGTTTGGCATTTTTGTGATGTAACCAATGGCGTTCGGGAGTAGTAATACAAAATATCCTACAGAGCAATTTAATTGGTTTGGGTGTTTTCCATTTAATAATTGAAACGTGTCGCCACACTACATGAAGCTCACCCAAAATTAAACCTAAAATAGTACCTAGAGGAGAAATATTCCACAACCAAGGTACAAAAATAAAATAGGGAAGAGCTCCTAAAAATCCATCTAGCAACACTAAAGGATTTCTAGTCAATACTGCGTAGTGGACGAAACTTCTATTTTTTCCATGATGAACTAGAGTGTGAAACTTACCAAACACGTGCTCTGGTACATGATAAAAAAAAGTAGAAATACAGTCACCAATAATCAAGAAAAATAGAGCAACTAAACATACTTTAGCTATGAACACATCTAACTCCTCACCTACAGAAGTTAGCTTAAACATTCAAAGTTAAGATTGTTTTAACATTTATTTAAATTTTGTTGAATATTGTTAAAAGCAAAACTAATAACTAATAACTAGTTAAATAGCAATACTGTTTTTTTCCCCAGTCCTAATTCTAATTATTTCTTCGACCGGATTGACAAAAATTTTACCATCACCAATAGTATTAGTGCGGGCAGCAAGAGATATTTCTTGGACTACAGTATCTACTTGTTCTTCTTCTACCACAACTTCTACGCGAATTTTGCCTATAAATTCTATTTTGTATTCATTACCACGATAACGGGTAGTCGTTCCTTTCTGCCAACCAAACCCTTTGACTTCTGAAATTGTCATCCCAATAACACCAACACTAAGTAAAGCTAGTTTAACTTCGTCTAGTTTATGGGCGTGGATAATTGCTTCTACTTTCTTCAACTATTTTCTCTCTAAACTTAATGCAACAATCTTAATCTTTTTGACAACCAAAGGGATAAGTGGGGTAATAAGTAGAATCTCTTTTTCCAAACCAATTGTAACGATTGTCTCTAATTTGTTCGTAAGCGCGATCGCCCATCCATTTTACCCCTGGTATGGCACGATAAGCAGCAATTAAAGCATCACCCAATGGTAACAAGTTAGTAATTTCTTCTGCTGCATCACTACCCTGCCATCTTCTACTAGGTTGTCGACCATCAATTAAAATCATTCCCATTTCACAATCTTGGGCGGTAATCCCTAATTCGGCTAATTTTTCTCGATCTTGCATGGGAATATAGTCAAACAATTTACCGCGATCGAATTGTTCGAGGAGTTGAGTAAAGTTAGTACACAGATTGCAATTGCCGTCGTAGATAACGTGATATTTCATTTATTTTGTGATTTTTTTCAACAAACCTGTAGAGACACGAAATTTCGCGTCTCTACGAATTTTGATTATTCTTCTTCGTCTGTTTCATTTTCTGCTGCGGGTGGTACCAAGGCAACGGCAGCGATCGCATCATCGTCATCTAGCCTTTGCACTCTTACCCCTGTAGCAGTACGAGACTGGGGAGAAATGGCATCTACTGCTTGACGAATGATAATACCTCGGTTGGTAATAATCATCATTTCATCTTCTTGGTTAACTACATGAATAGCAGCCAGGCGATCGTCGGTAGATTTAAATTTTATTGCCCTTACTCCCATTCCAGCACGGTTTTGTAGACGGAATTTACTGATGGGGACGCGCTTACCATAACCGTTAGTGGTAATAGCGAGTAACCAAGGTCCTACATTAGCTTCTTCAGCAATTAATTCTTCGTTCTCTAAATTATCATCTTCTTCATCGTCTCCATTGGCAGCCATACTGGCAATGACTTGAGAGGGCAATATATCCATGCTAATTAATTCATCATCTCCTTTGAGTTTCATGGATCTGACTCCTTTAGTCGATCTACCTAGAGGACGCAATTGCTGATGATCGGTTTTGAAGTGAATTGCCATGCCTTCGCGGGTACCGATAATCACACTATCTTCTTGTCTTGCCAGACGTACCCACCTTAGTTCGTCTCCTTCTTCGAGAGAAATAGCAATTAAACCATTGGCACGAATATTACTAAAAGCGGAAAGAGCCGTTTTTTTGATATTCCCTCTACGGGTTAACATTACCAAATATTCGTCCTCGGTAAACTCGGTTACGGGAATAATAGAAGTAATTTTATCTTCCTTGGAGAGAGGTAACATCTGAACGATGGGAATACCCCTAGCGGTGCGGGAGGCTGCGGGAATTTGATAGGCGTTGAGAGAAAAGACAATACCGCGATCGCTAAAGAAGAGAATACGATCGTGATCGCAACAGGTAATGAAATGTTCGATTACATCATCTTCTTTGATCTTAGCAGCAGCTTTACCTCTAGTTGCCCGATTTTGAGCATCAAAATTACTGACAGGCATCCGTTTAATATAACCTTGTTCGGTTAGCAAGATTACTGCTTGTTCGTTAGCGATTAAATCGATATCTAGTAGTTCCCCTTCTCCTTGGATAATTTCTGTACGTCGAGGAGTTGCGTGGAGTTCTTTGATTTGAGTGACTTCTGCTTCAATAATTGCTTCAATTCGCTCTCTTTTAGCGAGAATATCCTGTAAATCCGCTATCTGCCTTTGTAAGTCTTCGTGTTCTGCCTGAATTTTTTCGGCTTCTAGGGCGGTTAATCTCCGCAACTGCATTTGCAGGATAGCGTCTGCTTGAGTTTGAGATAAACCAAATCTCTCTATTAATTCATTTCTCGCATTAGCTGTATCGGCTGCACCACGAATTAATTGAATAACCGCATCAATATTATCTAAGGCGATTAATAAACCTTGTAATAAATGATCTCTTTCTTCTGCTTTACGGAGTTGATACTGAGTTCTTCTGGTAATTGCTTCAATGCGGAAGTCTACAAATACCTGTAAGAATTGTTTAATGCTGAGTAGTTGGGGTTCTCCTCCCACTAACGCCAACATATTGGCACCGAAGTTAGATTGAATTGGCGTTTGTTTGTAGAGATTGTTGAGAACTACTCTGGGGTAAGCATCTCGTTTTAATTCAATCACGATTCGCATTCCGTTGCGATCGCTTTCGTCTCTAATGTCAGAAATGCCGTCAATTCGTTTATCGTTAACTAGTTCGGCAATTTTTTCGATCAGAGAGGCTTTATTAGTTTGGTAGGGGAGTTGAGTAATAATAATGGCTTCTTTTTCTTGTCTACCCCTTTGCTGAATGGTTTCAATTTCTGCTACACCCCGCATGGTAATTGAACCCCTACCAGTAGTGTAAGCATCTTTAATGCCCGATCGACCTAAAATCTGTCCGCCTGTAGGAAAATCAGGACCGGGAATGTAGCGCATCAATTCGCGGTCGCTAATTTCTGGATTGTGGATCAGGGCAACTACCCCATCAATTAACTCGCCTAAGTTATGGGGAGGTATATTAGTCGCCATCCCTACGGCAATACCCGATGAACCATTGAGGAGTAACTGCGGAATTCTAGCGGGTAAAACAACTGGTTCTTGTTGCGAACCATCAAAGTTATCAACAAAGTCTACAGTTTCTGCTTCGATATCTCGCAGGAGGGCATTAGTTGCCAAAGCCTGTAAGCGACATTCCGTATAACGCATGGCTGCTGGGGGATCGTTGTCGATCGAACCAAAGTTCCCATGACCGTTAATAAGAGGATCCCGCATGGAAAAATCCTGTGCCATCCTCACTAAAGCGTCATAGACGGCAGTATCTCCGTGGGGATGATATTTACCTAATACTTCCCCGACTACACGGGCGCATTTGCGAAATGGACGTTCTGGAGTCAGTCCCAATTCGTACATAGCGTAGAGAATGCGTCGATGGACTGGTTTGAGACCATCCCTCGCATCTGGTAAAGCTCGTCCTACAATTACGCTCATAGCGTACTCTAGATAAGAGCGAGACATTTCATTACTCAGATCGGTCGGAATGATGCGTTCCTGAGAGGAAAACATAAGGTGAAAAACTCCAAAACTATGCGATAATCTAGTTTAATAGCCTAAAATTGGGGTATATAGTCCTTTTTTAGCCGATAAACATCAATATAGTAGCCATTTATACTAGAATTTTAGCACAAATTACCCCCCTTTGCTTTGGTAGGTAGAGGCAAATTAGTTTATGGACAAACAAAGACAGAAACTTATTGGGTTTGTTGACGGGAATAGCAAGAGATAATGTCAGTAACAAGAGTAATAAAATATTCCTTCTGTCTAGAGTTGCCATCGGGTAACAAATAATGTAAACCTAAAAAAGCTGCATATTCGACAATCGCTAATTCGTTAGCAGTTTTTCGATCGAGCTTGACTAATTTACCAATAAGGTTGGTAAGATAATCAATCCGTCGATTGTCAACTTGTCTAATGATTTGTCTGACTCGCTCATCTACACCCGACCAGTTGCGAATTACCCTCTCAAGTCGATTGTCAACATTTGCTGCTAGACGATCGAGTTCTCTACGTTGGGCTATTGGCTCTTTTAGTCGATCGACTGCTGTAATAATCTGCTCTGTGTACTTAGATTGCCAATATTTTAGCAGGGCGTTAATAAAATCATCATGACTGTTGAAATGATGGTAAAAAGAACCTTTAGTTCGGCTCGTCGCTTTACATAGTTGTTCTATAGTTAATGCCTGTTCTCCAGAATCATTAAGTAGCTGCAAACCAGTTTCTAACCAATCTTCACGGGTAAGCCGTAGGGATTTTGTCATTATCAGAGTATATTTTCACATTTTGCACATCGGTGTCTGAGCCTATTTAGGCTAGTATTTTACCCAAGACTATAAGCTTATAGTTAGTTGACGAAATTATTTTTCAGACTGGTAAAAATTAGAATCTTTATTTTGTATCGAGACAAATAGAACTATCCCACTTGGTGCCAATAATAGCCAAATTCCCGAAACTGGCATAATCACAATGCCGATGATTGTCAAAGCTAGCAATATCCAACCTACAAATGCAGGCATTACAAGCTGTTGCTCTTGTATCCAACAACAAAGCATTCCTAGAAGAAACAATAGTGGAGAAATCATCATAAACCAGAAAGCTGCCTCTCGCTCGTAGTTTAAATTAAAAGGGTCTGGCGAAACAGCATTCCACCATCCAGCCTGAGCGATTTCTGCTAGTGGCTCGGGAAAAAAGACAAATCCACCAATAAAGTGCAGAATGCTAGTGATAATTAACCAATACCCACAGAGTTTTAGCATATTTCTCAAAGATTTATAGGTTATGTTCTCTATCTTAACCGAAAACATACTATACGGTATTGTATGTAAGAGTTATTTATCTTTAAATCAACATCAGCAGAAAAAATTAACTACTCCTGTAGCTCTTAGTTACCATGTAAACATAGTTTCAGATAGCGCATACACACTAATGTCTAAAGTAGTCAGCACTAGATTGTCAGAAGAAACAGAAACCAGACTCCAAAGATTGGCTCGTCGCTTGGGTAAAACTCCTAGTGAAACAGGAGCAATGTTGATTGAAGAATCATTACGAGAAAATGAGTTTGCTTACATTGAATTTCGTAATTCACCTGTTGGTAGACAAGCTTACATGAAGAGTTCCACTTTGGCAGTATGGCAGGTAATAATGTTAGCCGAACAATACCAGCACGATGTGAAAAAAGTTGTTACTCATCTACAAAAACCAATTGAGTGGGTAAAAGCAGCATTTAATTACGCTGAAGCTTATCCAGAAGAAATTAGTTTAGCAATAGAAGACGATCGAGCTATTAACTACACAACCATAAAGCGAATTCTACCCCAAACCGAACTTTTATTGATTCCTCAAGATGTTCTTCAAGAAGGTTCGCAAGAATAATGCTATCTTTTTTACTTGACGAACAAATATCTCCAGAAATAGCCAAGCAAATAGAAAACAAACGTCCAGAAATTCCGATATTTTCGATTCACACTTGGCAAAAAGGCTATTATCTGGGTGTTGCCGATGAAATAATTCTAAAAGCTGCGTTTTTAGCTCGACTTACGTTAATAACCTACGACCAAAAGACTATTCCACCTATTTTATCTGAGTGGGGACAAGCAAATATCAATCATACAGGAGTAGTTTTTATCGATTATCGTTCTATTGCGCCTAACAATTTCGGTGGATTAATTAGAGCGATTATTTGGCTTTGGGATACTCAAAGTAAGGAAGACTGGCAAAATCGCATTATTTATCTTCGATCGGGAACTTGAATAGATATTTAATTTTTAAATATTTATTGAATTTACACACTCAATATATAGGGAAAGTTATCCTGATGCAGATTGAGTCAATTGGTACAGAATAAATCTATGAAACTTTTCAATGCCGTTCCCTTGTTTGCAATTATATGGGTTCTATACCATTTAGTTATAATTTGGGGATCGCCAACAGTATTAAGTCAGGAGGTATTTCAGCTTAGTTTAGTTTCAGAAACTATCTGGACAGTAACAGTTAGTGATTTATTGCTAATGGCTGGGTTGATTGTACTGTATTTGGAAATTCTGCAAGCTACCTTGACTAGTATGATGTCCGTGATTAATCATACTCTTTCTACGTTAGTATTTATTGTTTTTATAGTAGAGTTTATTGTCATTGGTACTTCGAGTAACTCTACTTTTTTTCTCTTGAGTTTGATGTCCTTAATCGATGTACTGGCTGGCTTTACCATTACTATCGCTGCTTCTCGCCGAGATATAGTTAGGAGCGATTAGAAAAAGTGAGTTATTAGTAGTTAGTGGTTAGTGGTTAGTAGTTTAGAAAAACAACAAAATTCAGCCATTAACTAAATAACTGGGTGGAATTAAATATAAAATAGGAACGTTTTATTTCTCCCCCCACTTCCTCTGCTCCATCTGCTCCCTCTGCTTGCCTCCGTTTTAAAGTTAATTTCGCCTACCTACTTAGCAGGTAGATTACTCATCTTTTCTAAATCTAGGACTTGAGCTAATTCAGCTTCTGTCATTAAGCTTTTAGCTAAAACTATCTCCCGAATAGATTTACCCGTTTCTAAAGACTCTTTCGCTACCGCAGCAGCATTAAGATAGCCAATGTGAGGATTAAGAGCCGTTACTAAAGCCAAACTACCTTCAGCATAAGCCAAACATCGATCGCGCCGAGCCGTAATACCAGACAAACAACGATCGCTCAAAGCTTTAATAGTATTACCTAAAATTTCTATACTGTGAATGAGATCGTAGGCAATTAAAGGCATCATTACATTCAATTCTAACTGTCCTGCTTGAGCAGCCAAAGCGATCGCGCTATCATAGCCCATAACTTGAAAACATACCATGGAAGTCATTTCTGCCATAACGGGATTGTATTTTCCCGGCATAATAGACGATCCCGGTTGTACGGGAGGTAATTGTATTTCTTTTAAACCTGTTTTAGGCCCCGAATCCATCAGACGCAAATCGTGGGAAATTTTGACTAAATCTTGGGCTAAGTTCCGTAATGAGCCAGAAACGCTAACAAAGGGAGACATACTCTGCATTGCTGCCATTAGGTGCGGTGCGGTGCGTAAAGGTTTATTAATAAATTCTCCTAGTAGTTCGGCAACACGATGACGATAGTTCGGATGGGTATTTAAACCCGTACCTGCTGCACTTCCCCCTAAACCTAAGTTATATAAATCTTGTTCGGCGGTTTTAATTCTACGGAAATGATCCTGTAAAATTTGCGCCCAAGCGCGAAATCCTTCCCCAAGTCTAACAGGTACGGCATCTTGCATATGGGTGCGACCAGATTTTACTATATGTTGAAATTCATCTGCTTTATTTTGAAGAATAGCGATCGCACTATCTAGAGCAGGATACAGAGAATGTTCTAATGCCAGTAGACTACCAACTCTAATTGCTGTAGGGATTACATCGTTAGTAGATTGACCGTAATTAACACGATCGTTGGGACTAACCTCTTTATAGTTGCCTTTGTCTTTGCCCAAAATTTCTAAAGCACGGTTGGCTAATACCTCATTCACATTCATATGATGAGATGTACCCGCACCAGCTTGATAGACATCTACTACAAACTGATCCCGAAACTTTCCTTTGAGAACTTCATCCGCAGCTTGGACAATTCCTTTACTAATATCAGACGGAATACAACCTAATTCACCGTTGGCGATCGCGGTAGCTTTTTTGATTAAAATACAAGCATCGATATAAGTAGGTAAAGGTTTAATTCCACTAATAGGGAAATTTTCGATCGCTCTGAGGGTTTGAATTCCATAATAAGCTTCTTTAGGAATTTGTCTTTCTCCCATAGAATCTTTCTCTATACGGTATTTATTTTCTTTTTCATTCATAGTTACAATTCATGCTCAAATTTACAGGACTTAGGTAGATAGACATTCGTGACAAGTTAAGAGACTACGCCCTGAGTCAATCGCTTTTAAGCTCTAAGCTTTTAAGACATTTGCCAATGGCCAAGTTAGAAATAGAGCGAGTGCATAAATTATTATGTTTTGAAGCCCCCTTCCCGCGCTCGTCAACATTTTGAAGCTTCTTCAAAATTACGCCCTTACTCTTAGCTTTTTTTTAAGTCTTATTTTTAATAATGACCGAAATATTACCAGAAAGTACTTATCGAGAATTATTGCTTTGGCTACTGAGAAAAAGAAAACGTTTTCGAGTAACGGGTTTATCCATGACTCCTCTATTACAACCAGGGGAAGAAATTTTGGTAGATCTTAACGCTTATCAAAAAGCTTTTCCTCGAGTTGGTGAAATTGTTGTTGCTGCCCATCCATATTATTCCGAGCTACACATCATCAAAAGAGTAATGTCTGTTGCCGAAAATGGCTCTTGTTTTCTCCAGGGAGATAATTTGGCAGAAAGCAGTGATAGTCGCTCTTTCGGTATTGTAGCTATAGACAAAATTCTCGGTCGCGTTACTAGTCGTTTTGCTTAAATCTCTGAAGTTTCGTGTTTCTATACTGGTTGAATGACAAAAATTAACCAGACATTAATTGACATCTGAATATTTTGAGGAAAAAAGATTGTTGTTGTAATCTTTTTTTAAACAAAATAAGAGTCTTATAATTTGGAGTTTAAACTGGTAAACTTATCATCAATATCAGAGATGCGGGTTGGTGACGGACACGCTCGAGATGAAAAGCTAACAAAAAACAGACGGTAATAAAAGATAATTATTCTTTAAATTATCAAAATATTCACTAAACTCAATAAATAATGAAGAATATAAATGCATTTTTTTTGACTTGGTAAACTTACTATTTACCGATGCTTTATTTGGCATAATAATCTAAATGTCATGGCAGTCACCGTTACACCGCCTTTTAACGAACGGGGCGATACTTGCTCTTGAATTAAATTCAAGAGACAGCCCCTCCGCTGCCTGCGGTGACCGCATTCCGCGGTCAAAAAACCATAAATTCCAAGAAACTTGTCGATGAACCATACTGTTCCCTCTAATCCAAACGATGATGATATCTTTTTAGATATTCAGATAGAACCAGAAGAAATTTTGGCAGAGAGCGATTTAACCTCATCCGAACAATCATCATCGTCTGTTCCTTTGGCACAAAAAACTCATCAGAGTAATTCTTGGAAAAACCCCTTTTCCTGGATAAATATTACCAAACAGAGATTAAACACTATCGGGGAAAGACACGAAAGTCACAATATCGATCGAGCTAGTGAAGAACCGAAGCAAGGAAAAAACTCTCGATTTTATAACCTCGAACAAATTAAAACCAGAACAATGGCTATTGTCATCACTCTAACGATGTTGCCATTGATACTTTCTTCTGGTCTAATCTATTATTTTGGTAATCGAACTATCAAAATACAAGAAATTTATAGCAACGAAAAAAACCTCGAACTTTTAAAAGAACATTTAAAATCGCAAAAGAAAACATTGTTGTTCTTGTTAGCAGGAACAGAAGTTACAGCTTTATTGGTTGGTATAGTGAGTGCGTTATGGGCTCAAAAAAATATAAATGTAGTTGCTCGCAATGTAAGTCAAGCAAATAGCTTGGCAATAAAGGTAGACAATCAACAACAGTCCCAAGTATTAGCCAAGATTGTTTTGGGTATACGTAAATCTATTAGCCGTGAAGATATTCTGGCAAATGCTGTAGTAGAAACCCGTAAAGCTTTACAATGCGATCGAGTAATAATTTACCAATTCGAGCGACAAAACGTTGGACAAGTTATTGCTGAATCTGTCGAGCCTCGATTTTGTGAAATTTTACTGACATACACGGAAGATTTAGGCTTAGAAAGTAAATACTTGTCTGAATACCAAAAAAAACGCTACAAAGTGATCGATAATATTTATCAAGAATCGCAACTAGACTCTCAGCATTTGAGTCAATATGAGTCTCTCGACATTAAATCCTGTTTGCACGTACCCATAGAACAACAAGGTCAATTAATGGGATTATTAATCGCCTATCAATGTTATGATTTTCATCAATGGCGAGCGAAAGAAATCGAATTATGCAATCAAATTGCCATTGAGATAGGTTTGGCATTAGATGATTCTCAACTAATAACAGACTGTCTGAATCTTCAAGTACAATTGCAAGAAACCAGTCTGTGGCAAGATTATTTAAGTGATTCTCTTGAATGTATCCATTCAGCTACTACAGAAGAAGACATCATTAAGACTGCGGTTGAAGAAACTCGTCGAATTCTCGAATGCGACCGCGCAGTTATCTATCGTCTAGACCATTCCCATCAGGCAACTGTTACTGCTGAATCTGTCGCTCCAGATTATCCAAAAATATTAGGAACGGTTATTGAAGAACCTTGTTTTGAAGCGGAGTACTATCAAGAGCCCGTTCGTATTATTCATGATGTAGAGGAAGCGAGTATATCTCCTTCTTATCGAGAGCAACTAGCCAACTTAGAAGTTAAGTCTCTTATGGTCGCGCCTATTATTCACCAAGATCGACTCTATGGTTTTTTAATAGCTCATCAATGTTCTTTACAACGCTTTTGGCAAGAATGTGAGAGCAAATGGTTCAAACAAGTAGCAAAACAAGTAGGATACTCTTTGGATAACGCTCAATTGATGATTCAAACTCAAGAAGTCCTTCAAAATCATCAAAATCTAACTCTGAGTAAATCAGAAAAAAAAGCACTTATTCACAGCCAACTACCTGTATTTCTTGAAGAAAGCAAAATTAGTTTAGAAAATTTCTCTCAAAAAGTTCTTGCTGAAGTAGATGCCGTAACTCCAATCTTTAAGCAAATGCAAGTTATGGCTAAATCAGTAGAAGGGTTAACTCATAATATCGATCAAACAAAACTGCAAAGTCAACAAGTTGAGGGCATTCTCAGAATAGAACACAAAAATATCGACTTAACTGAAGATAGACTAATTGATATTCAGCAAAGTCTCAGAAAAATTGCTGTTAAAAATATTAACTTAGGACAATCTTGTCAGCAGTTTATCCAGGCAACAGAACAAATCAATCGGCTAGCAGAAGCAATTAATCAACAAATAGATAAAACTAATTTTGAAGCTAATAGAATAGGTATTGTCTCTGAAAAATCCCTTCAAGAATTAACTCACACAGTCTATGCTTCAACGAAGCAATTAATTATGAAAACAGAGGCAATCAAGGTTTTCTTAGACACAATTAAAGCAGAAACATCAGAGCTCACGACTATCTTAGAAACAAGCGAAGCCAAAGCATTTATCGGTCTTGAAATAGCCCAAGAAACTCGCCAAAATCTAGCTCGGATGACCGCTCGCAACCAAGAAATCAATCAGTTAATCGAACGTATTACTCTAGCAGCAACTATAGGAGAGCAAAATTCTCAATTAGCTCAGCAATCTTTGCTCGAAGTTGCCAACTTAGCTAATCAAGCAGCTAAAAAATCGCTTACAGCAGTACATGCTATAGCAAGCTTGATCCAATTTTTAGAAAAGTTGTAAATATTTATAATTTATAGCGAAAAAATTTAAGTAAACAACATAAAAAATCATCAATCACTTTACAATATAAAATTTTAGAAACATCCTAGTAATAAAAGGTATATTTTCACTAAAATCAAAAATGATTATCCTCGTAAATTAAGATATGATCGGGCAGCTAGTGGGTGGACGTTACCACATAATTGAAAAACTTGGCGCTGGAGGCTTTTGTCAGACTTATATAGCCAAAGATTCACAGAAGTTTAACAACAAGTGTGTAGTCAAAAAACTCAAACCGTTGTGTACTTTGCCAGAAACTTTTGCCATAGCAACTCAATTATTTGAACGGGAAGCCCAAACCCAATATCGTTTGGGCAATCACAATCAAATTCCTCAACTTCTAGCTTATTTTCAAGAAAATAAAGAATTCTACTTGGTTCAGGAATTGATTGAGGGTCACAGTATATCTAAAGAACTCGTTCCTGGTAAGCAGTTAAGCGAATCAGAGGTTATTATTCTCGTGCGAGATATCTTAGAGCCTCTAGCTTTTGTGCATCAGCAACAAGTCATTCATCGGGATATCAAACCTCCTAATCTAATTCGACGCTATTCAGATAACAAGATTGTCTTGATTGACTTCGGTGCTGTCAAAGAATTAGCAGCTACCGAAGTACTCAACCCTCAAGGAGAAACCAGAATTATCACCACTATTGGTACTCCAGGCTATATGCCTAGCGAACAGACTACAGGAAAAGCCAGATTTAGTAGTGATGTTTATGCTGTGGGTATAATTGGCATTCAAGCTTTGACAGGAAAAATGGCTCAGGAGTTACAAGAACACCCTGAAACAGCAGAAATAGTCTGGCGCAATGAGGTTAAAGTTAATCCTAAGCTAGCCAAAATTTTAGAGCGAATGGTACGCTACGATTTTAGACAGAGATATCACTCAGCGATCGAAGCCTTAGAAGTACTACAACAGTTAAGTAGTCGCAAACCTCTATCATTACCATCAAAACTAACCAATTACAGTAAAATCCCCAGTTCTAAACCAGTAGAATCTCTTATTAGTAGGTTATCTAATGCTCGACACCAATTTAAATTATCTTGGCTAATTCCTCTTAGTACGGCAGCTATTATACTTGGTCTAGGTGGATGGTATCTGCACTGGCAATTGCCTATCGATATGACCATAAAAGCTGTTCGAGAAAGTAAAGAGAAAGGAAACTATGCCAAATGTATTAGCCTATCTCAAGCTTTTAGTGGCGATTCTTATCTGGCGACTAGACTGAAAACTTTGTTTCAAGATTGTGAGAATCTACAGGCACAAGACTATTTAAATACTGCTCAACAATTAGCAAAAGAGCAAAAATACGATCGAGCATTGGTAAAACTAAATAGTATTTCTCCAGGTACTTCTGCTTACGCTCGGGCTCGACAACTATTGGTCGAGTGGAATCCCACTAATCATGAATTTTACGATGATTATCAACAGGCTATTGAATCTGTCAATCAGTTAGATTATCCCCAAGCTTTAGATTCTTTATTTCTAGCAGTAGATAAAGCTATTGTTGTCGGTCAACCAAATCTTTTACTATCTTTGATTAGCAAAAATGAACGAGGAGTTTTCAAGCAAATTGCTTTAGAATCCGAGCAGTGGGAATTCCTCAAAGATACTCTGATTCGAGCCAATCCTCATGATTATCAGTTAACTTATCAAAGAGCTAAACTCGAACTCGCGGGCGATCGCAATCGCCATCATACCCGTGAGTTCGAATTACTATTTGCAGCAGCTAAAAAAGCGATCGATAACCAACAAACAGAAACCATGCTCGCTCAACTAGAGGAAGATCGAAAATCAAGATTTAGAAACTTATCGATCGGTCATTTAGAATGGACTAATTTGTTCAAAGCTTTAGAGCAAAAGAACAAACAATTTTTAGAGTAACAACGCGAGCATCCAACGAATCAATTCGCTACTTGTGAGGTAGTGCGTTGGGAAGGGGCTGTTTCCGTAGCTTGGCTGCGGAATTTATAAGCCCCGTCGGGTTCCCCGACAGTCACGCAACTACCGAACCCGAAGGGCTACTTGCTACTTGCTACTTAACTTTACGCAGCAGGGGATAAAGAATCTGCATAAACTACATGACGATAATAATTTTGTAACTGACGAGTTGCTGCTGCCCAACCCCAACGTTCGGCTTCTATGCGAGCATTGTTTCTTAGTTGTTCTCTTTCTTTTTTAGCTGCTAGTAGTCTTTTTGTTGCCGTAATTGCACCTTGTGAGTCATCTGGCTCAAATAAGTATCCATTAACTCCATCGGTGACAATATCGGGGATACCACCAGAACGAGCAGCCACTACTGGGCAACCAGCAGCCATAGCTTCTAAAAGTACGAGTCCTAAAGTTTCAGTACGAGAAGGGAAAACAAAAGCATCAGCAGAAGCATAGGCAGAAGCCAGTTCTAACCCTTGTAAGTAACCGACAAAATGAGTTTTTGTACCGGCGAAATGTTCTTGAAGGGCTTCTCGGTTAGGGCCATCACCCACGATCGCCAAACAGGCTTCGGGGATAGCTTCGAGAACTGGTTTAATTTCTTCGATTTGTTTTTCAGCAGAAACTCTACCAACGTATAATAATATAGGGCTTTCTGGATTGCCCTGAGATAAACGCGACCGCATTTGCTTGGAAGCTAGATGGGGTTGAAACATATCTGTATCGACACCCCTTTGCCACAAGTCTACTCTCTCGATGCCACGATCGATTAACTCTTCTACCATGGCAGTTGAGGTACAAAGATTAAGCTGTGCTTGGTTATGAGTTGCTTTCAGCAATTCCCATAGTAATCCTTCTAATGCTGACAAGCCGTAATGTTGTAAATATTGGGGTAAATGAGTGTGATAAGAAGCAATAAGCGGTATATTCATGGTTTTAGCATAATAAATACCACTCAGTCCCAATACTGCTGGATTAACTACATGAATTAGCTCTGGGTTAAATTCTTCGATAATGTTTTTACTACCAAGGGGTGGTAGTGCTAGTTTTAGTTCTGGATAGAGAGGAAGAGGAACACCAGGAACACCATAAACTTTGGCACCCTTATATTCTCTCAGACCTCCCTCTGGAGCAACAATTAATACTCGATCGCCATTGCGTTGTAAATGTTCGATCGTATGACGTAGACGAGTAACAATACCATCAACTTTAGGTAAAAAAGTTTCTGTAAAAAGAGCAATACGCATAAAAGATCAAAAAAACAGATAATTGTAAATTTTCCTGGTTTTGTTATCGATGACGGGACAAACTGATTCAGATGAAATCAGCAAGTTGTTCCAGTCATTAACTTTGACATAGTGATACTTTTGTTTTAGTGTTACTTTTGTCTTACAAGATTTGAGTATGTTTTCGCTCGATTTAAAGAAAACTCTCCATTAAATTAACCATAAATACTGGCGCAATTGCCAATAACTAGACAATAACTGAGTCACGATCATATTGTGCCAGAATATGGTGCTTGGTTTTAGGTAATTTTTCTTTTTGAGCCAAATTCTCGCTGCCGACTCCAAATAAGTTTCACTACAATAATATATATGCTCGACTAGTCTTGACTTTAATGAGAAGGAAACATGACTATTAATTTTCACCTCATAAATTCTCAACTATTCCAAAAAATAGCACTCGTCTCAACGATATTGTTAGCCAATTCAGTCAACGTAGTCGAAGCACGGCATATTCCTAACACCGTAATTAATGGTTTATTTACCCCGACTGAGTCCCAAAGATTTTTTGAAGAAGGAAGACGTACATTTGAGTTAGACGCAAGAATTTTAAATAATCCAGAATATTAGAATAAGTAGCAAAAGTAGTAATATAAGAGACCTGTTGTTAATTAAATTTCTAATTTAGAGAATGTAAAAAAATGTTAGCAAAAAACAGACTTAAGGCGTTCTCTCGTCTGTATTTACTGCCTTTTGCTTGTGTGAGTGTAATAGCTCTTGCTAGTGGTTGTAATAGTAATTCAACTAATGCGAGCGATCGAGAAGCAAATCAGAATACCGATTCTCAGTCTAATGATATTGAATTAGCTGTGGTTAGTGATTTTGCCGCTCGAGTTGTAATTCCTACTTACGAGCTATTGGTAGAAAAAGCTGATGAATTAAACAAAGCAGTTGAGACTTTTGTTAACGAGCCTAATGATGCTAATTTAAAAGCAGCCCAACAAGCGTGGATAGAAACTCGTTACCCCTGGGAAAAGAGTGAGGCTTTTCCCGCATTTCTCACCCCAAAGGCGATCGCGCTCTGCTAAAAAGCCTACCGCATCAAGGTTTGAACCTGGTGTTCGCTCCGGCTGGAACGCGACAGTGTGTTGTGAGAGTTTCTGCCGACATCAAAATCAATTAGACTGGG
>JASJDJ010000148.1 GCA_030065635.1 Xenococcaceae cyanobacterium MO_188.B32 | reverse complement strand
GATTCGATATTAATGCTAGTCATGGTAATTATCCTTCAAATTCTTCAACGTTTATAATTTCTAATCCGTAAGCTCTAATGCTCTCGATAAGTTGCTGCAAACTATTAGTTTCTTTAGTAAAGGGTTGAGGAGGAATGGCAGCAGCTTTAATAGTCAGAACCTTGTTAAAAGTGACGGTTTCAATTTCAGAGTTAGTTGCCGAATCAAACAAAATCCAGTCCGCAATAACATTAATTGTCCAAGTAGTTTCATCTACTGGTACAGGCTCGTATACATAGCGCACTTTGGCAGAGGATTTGATTTGGCTATCGTGGGTAAATATTGAAGTGGGAACGAGTTGACTAAATTCTGTTAAAAAAGCCGATGCCAACTTAGTATCCATCATCTGTGAAGCAGCATAGGAATTAGCGGGAACGGTTATTTTGCCATCAAGTTTGACGGCGGTTTCTCCTCCCGACCAACCAAGCATGAGAACATACCATTTTTTAGTAAATTCAGTAATGGATTCAGGGGTACGATAGTTCCCTGGCTTAACTTCGGCGATGAGCGCATTCCCGTTATTGAGTTGTACCGTAGTAATTTTATTGCTAGCTAACCGACGATAACTGTGGGCAGTGCTACAGGAGGAAAATGCGAGCAGAACAAATGCCACTGCTAATGATAGCTGTCCTAAGACTATTTTTTCCTTGACTGCTGGAGTAATTTGCTTATTTTTAAGCGGAGATGGCGATCTAAACATAAAGATGTAAAGGTGAATAGAATAGTTAAATGGTGTTTTGAAGGCGTCCTCGGCGCAGGTGCGATTAATTCCTAGCGAAGCTAATTACAAAAATAGATATACTGCTTTACTAATTACTTCCGTACCAAAGTTGATAGATTTATCGACACCGTTATTAATAGACTGATAAAGAGCTTTACCACCGCCCTTACTCATGGCATAAGCTAAACCTGGACCAAAGAAAGCAGCCAAAACTAAAAAGGTAATATCACTAAATAGTTGAGCGTTACTCAAAACAATGGCAGTAGCAGCCAGACCGATAATGATGGTGTAGCAAATTTGAATAGCTGCGATCGCAGAAAACCCAGTCAACCAAATAGAGATAAATCGTTGCCCTGTCGGAATGAGAGTCAGAATTACAGCAATAGGAGCTAAAACTGAATGGAGTAACAGGGCAATTTCAATAATCATGTTAAAAGCCAATTGGACAGCAATCAGCAATCCATGAACCAAAGTCGTCCAAACAATTTTTTGTGGAGCTAAAATGACCTGACCTACCGCAGCAATGTTTAGGATTGCTCCCTTAATTTTGTCTTTGTAGTTTTTTAAAACGGCGAGGGGATTACCATTATTTTGGGCTTCTGCTTCTGCCACAATGCGCTCGATTTGAGGGATAGTGGCATTCAAACAATCGGAATATTCAGTACCGTTAAAACTATTGCACTGGTTAATTAAAGAATCGATTTGTTCTTTAGCAGCATTGGTCAATTGAATATCCTGAAGAGCGTTTTGAATATTAGTCGAGGCAATCTGAGTGGTACTTATAGCTCGGACAAATTCTCGGTCTATAGCCCTTAATGCCGTTACACTTTTAGAAATTAAATATCCGTTGTTACTGAGCAACAAAGCAACAATGGTGGGCCATACCATGAGTATAATCAAACCATGCCAATCCCTCTTTTTAATTACCTCCGAACCTTGATTGAGTGCCAGATAAATAAGAATTACTAAGGCAATATCCGCAGCAAAGCCCATTATTGTTACCCAAATTGGCGAACTGGTATTTAAAATTACTTGCGACCAGACATTTTCAAAACCTCGAAAAATTAATTCTCCCGTACCGAGGGCTTCTTTGAGTACCAATAAACTTTCAAAGTCAGCAAAAGCATCGGCTGCTAGTATTAAATTATTCATAATCGATTTAATTGAAATAATAGGGGGTAGGGACGCGAAGGGGGCTTAAATAGTTAAGTTATCGGTCGGCTCTGTTAAATCTTGTTGATACAAGCCCCCTTGCGCGGGTGTGGGGTGTAGGGAACAACTAGATGGTTTTGTGCGTGAAGGAAAATTGAAGGAAAGGAGAAAGAGCGATCGCGCTGGCTACTTGGCAACTCTTAATAGTTCTCAAAGAGTTTTTTAGGTTCAGAAAATAGCTTTTGACATCGTTTATCAGCTATTAGCCAACGATAAATAGTACAGAAAACAAGTTGACGTCAAATTACTTGTTAATTCTGACCTCTGACCCCTGACCTCTGACTTCCGATCCACTACACCCTACCCCCGACCCCCTACACCCTCAGAAAATTCAAGGGTTTCCAGGTAATCTCATTAGTCCCCACTGTCGGACAGTAAAGTTGGTAGTACCGATATCTTCTCTCCGCTTAGCAGCATTAATACCTGCTAATTCTTCTGCTTGCTGGGCATTAAGCATATTACTGATAGCGCGGTCTATCTGTGCCTGCTGGTTCTGCTGGACGATTATTCCTTGTCTGGTAGCAGAGATAGCTTCTTGTTGGGACAAATTCTGTAAGATTTGCTGGGTGACATCTCGACTTTGAGAATCCAGTCCGAGATTGACGCTTTCATCTACACTTCTTTTAATTTGTAAGGCAGTTTGTTTTAAATTGGTTTGAGCTTGTTCGTTTAGGGTTGTTGATTCTACTGTTTCGACTAAAACTTCTCGCACAACTGCATCACTTTCCGATTCAGAAATAGCATAACTATCGGGATTTGATTCTAAAATTTCACTTTGTTTTCGACTGGGTAGATCGGTTTGCTTGTCCCCTAATTCACTATTCAAAACAATGTTAACGATCTTGCTAATATCGGGAATTTTAATACTGACAAAATCATCTATGGTATTTTCCAATCCACCTAAAAAATCTTGTATGCTATTGGGAATATTACCAAAGATGCGATCGACTACCTTATCGACAGTATGACTGAGTTCGTCATTAATTTGGTCGCGGATAGTATTGCTATCTTTTGATTGTAGATCGGCATTTTCAATAATCTCGCTATAGTCAATTATCTCTGGGATGTTTTGACTAGATTCTGTTGGTTGAACTAGCTCAATTTCTAAGTTACTTAGCTCGTCAGCAAAAGCTATTGGTTGTTGAGAAAAAGTCAATCCAATAGCGAACAAACACCACGCATGAATGGTAAATGTAATTCTAAGACTGTTTAAATTCATAAGTTTTCTTATCTACGCAAATTGGCTGTTTTTGGAGGAGTAAAAACTAGGGATTTTTCACTACCCCCTATCTCCGACATCCCTACTCCCGAACGAATGGCACTGACATACTGTGAGGAGAAATCCCTCAATCCCGATATTCGTCCCCGCAGATTATCGGGATAAGTTGCCATAACTTTATTTCTGGCTGTAAGTTCGGCAGGACTATTCGCCACAGCAGCTAGAGTCATAGCAGCAGGATAATATTCTGCTTGCCAGAAGCGATTATTTTTTTCAACCAGCCATTTGGAGCAGAGTCGAGTTTGAGCTGGCAGAAATAGTTCGGTGGAGTTTTGATTAATCAGTTCTGGACTATAACCGAGATGATGGGTTAAAGATTTAGCACCGCTTGAGGTGATTCTGCCAATAATACGGTAGTCAATGTTTTGTAGAATCTGGTCTCTAGCACTAGAGTTTTGAATGGCATCAATATCTTGAGAGATTAAAATAATTGACATACCGCTTTTACGTCCAACAGCACACCAACTACCAAAGCCATTGGCGAATCCTTGTTTTTTAAATAGCTCGGATATTTCATCTCCCACAATCAGACTGCGAGGATAAGCTAGAGCATTACGCAAACAGGCTGCTTGAGTAGTTAGAGCAATGATGCTTTGTTCTGCTTTGCTGTGGACTCCAGAAAGAGCAAAAAACTTAATTTTAGGGTTGGGAGAAAAGGAACTAGGTCTACCAATGGCTTGACCCAAAGGAGATTCTAATAGTGCCGATACTTGTACTTGAATTTGATTAATAGCTGCCCGATCTATAGCTTCAAAGCTAGATAGGTTTAGCTGTTCTCTAGTACAAAACCTAAGCCAATCTTTTAATACGGGTATCTCTTGCCAGGCTTGAGATTTCCAGCCTTTGGCAAATGCTAAGTTATAGCGTTCGATAATTTCTGGGTCGTTGAGAAATATATTTAGTGTTTTAGAGATGATCGCTTCAACTCTCTGTGTCAGTCTGGGGTCATTAACCTGACCCATGGCAATCTCGACAATGGCAGCTCTAACCGAATCGAGCCACTGAATTTTCCTCTCTTGACGCTCCTCACCATGAAAGCGTCTCAGGTCGGGAGGTTCGACGAGATTGTTAGAATGGTGGCGTAGATCGAAATAAGCTCCCTCGTCTCCCAAAAGCTCGAGCGCAGTTTTAAAACTATTCCCCTGACCAGAGGAAGTATCCATACCTATGACGGGAATACCCGCTCGCAAATGGTCGAGCATAAACTGCCAGGCTAAAGTAGTTTTACCAGAACCTGCCGTACCCAAAATTAATGCCCGACTGGTTTGTTGGTGACACAAATCGATGTTTATTGGTTGGCCACCGCTACTAATTAGTTCCACACCCTGACGATCTAAGTCCCGTGTCATAGTTAGAGGAAAGAAACGCCAAACGGTATGGTTGCTAAAAACGTGGCGACGGTCTTCTAGGGCAGAATTATTTGGCAATAAGCGGTTGATGTTAATTGGCAGACTATCTAACCACAAAGACCAGGCAATATTACGCTCTCGTTTGACTTTAGCAGTGCCAAAACTGCGACTTAGTTTGACACAGGCTAAATCTAATTCTTTAGGGTTGGAGCGGTAGACAAAGAAAGTAACGGCAGTGTAAAATGACCTTCCTCCCTTACGCAGTTGCTTTTGAGCTTCAAAGCTTTCTTCTGCATTAAGTTCTGCCCCCACATCTCGCCCCTGTCCTTTAAGTAAGGCGTGTTTTTGAGCCGAACGAGACTGTTTGGCAATTTTAGTCAGACTATCTTCAATCAAATAATCGTTGGCCAAACTAATTTCTACTACTGCTTCGGTATCTTTAACATAATCTTGAGAAAGAACATCAAAGAGCCAGCGTAACTGTTCTCGCTGAGTCATGGCTGTTTTGGGTCGCTCGGTTAGAGTGAGTACCGCACATTTTTGTTTTCTGCCTGGCAACCAAATAGTATCTTGACTACCGCGATGTTCTGGACAAGCAGGTTCGTCAATGCCTTCTGTTAGAACTGTGATGATGTGCTTATCACTATTTACGATTTCATCCACGACAAAACCATCTTCTAATTCTTTGAGATAGAGCAGTTGTGGTATGGGTGGTACTGGAGTAGCTGGAGAATGAAACTTGTACCATAGCCAATGCCACAATTCATTACTGGATAGGGGTTGGGCTGCTAATCCCAGTTGGTTATTGAGTAAAGTTTCCCAGTTAACAAATCCCCGCTCGAATGCCTGTATAAATAGCTTTTGATAAAACCGATCTCGATAAACGCGACTATTACCCGAAAACCAAGTTAAAGCCTGTCTGAATTTAGTACTAACTAATTTAATCAGCCGACTGGTAAGATCGCTGGTAGTTGCCCCTGCATTCTCATCGTAAGTCCAGGTACAAAAGATAGTGCTGTTCCACCATTGCCTGATTCCCTGTGAGTGTAGTTCTTTAACTCGCTTTTGTTCGTTACGAGTCAGAATGGCTACAGGGAGTAGATTACACTCATCGGCAATATCGTTTAATTCTTGTTGGCGGGAGATATCATTACCGATTTTTTGAGTATGAATGGTCAATCTTTCTCCTGGCAAGATTTCTGTTAACCCGAATTCTAGGGCAATGGCATAGTTACTAACCTCAGTTCGTTCGAGATTATTGTGATAGCCATTCGTTTTAAAGGGAAAGACAATCTGGAAGGTAGTACCTCGATGGAGGAGTAGTCCAGAAACTTGATAGCCATCCTTCTCAATGGAGATGAGGCCAACTAAATCTTGGAAATTCTGAAATGGCATAAACCTGTATTGCTGACCTTGAGGATTGGTTTTAGTTAGAGGTTTGAGACGAGCAGTCAGAGAGTTATCGGGAATATACTTTCTAACATGAGGAGGACGGTTTTGAACTAGGGGAGAAATGTAAGGTAAATTAGCCGAGTACCAATCTTTACCTGGAGGAAAGTGAAAGCGCTCGATAAATTGGTGGGGATGCTTTCCCGTGAGTATCCACCAGCCAATACACAGCCATAGGGATACCGTACCAAATGCTGCCAATCCCAAATCAAACAAACCCATAGTCAGGAAGTAACTGATGATAACTAACACCGACCAGGGAATCAGTTGATTGGCAGGAATAAATAAGATAGTCGGTTGTTCCCCCAGTAATTGATTGATCTCTATTAAATCTTTATCGGGGTCTTTGAGCATGAGTGGGTAAAAATGTTGTGTTATGAATTCGTATTGGCAGTTAACTTTCTCAAGCAGTTATCAAACCCCAGCTATCAAAACTGTCAATACATCCACACCCATAATCGTGCCCAAAGCGATAACGATAGTGCCGATGATTGGTCTGGGGTCATTACCTTGTTGTGCTTGAACAAAAGCAAAAATAGCAGCAGCGACTACAAATAAAACAAAAGTAACTCGGAGAAAATCGAATATTAAGCCTACACTTTGCGCAGTCAGACCACTTGATGAACTACCAATTAAATCAGTGACTCGGTTTTCCAAATCTTGAAGAAACAAGGCGTTGGCCGGTTCGAGCATTCCGATTACCATGGTGGGTACCAGTACCAATACTCCTACGTGCCAAATACTAATGCGATGTCCGAGGGTCTTTTCTAAAAAGGGGATGATTTTGGCACAGTAGTACATCGCGCCAAAAACCAGAGCCAAACTAGCAAGAACGACGACCAAAAAAGTATCGTTAATAGCTAAATAAACTATTCCTGCTGTTACTCCTGTGGCGTAGGGTAAGTCGCCTTGACGAATCTTGAGAAATTTAAGTAGAGAAGAGAAATCTAATCTGGCTGGCATTGTTATAAACGTTTTATTTAATTTAAGTTGCGTACAAGATAAATATATGTTGGGTTCAGGAGTTTCGTCTTATGACAAATGAACCATTATTTCTAGTCTTTTTATCTAGTCTTTTTAGACTATTGACGTTAAGTCAAAGATTTTGAGCCGATACGAGTATTACATTAATATTTGCTTCGGGTTTTTTGGCTGTAATGGTTTTGACTGACTTGGCTTTTGTTGTTCATCCAAATAATCATTAATGTCCTCTAGCTTCTGACTAAAAGCATCTACAATAGCTTGCTTTTCATCTTCTTCTAACTCATCTTTATCGATAACCAACTCATCTTTACCGCTCTCTATCGTCACTTTAAAAATTTCTGCAACTTCCCGCTCGTTTTGTTCCTCAATAGTAATAACTGTCTTGTCCTCGTCACGATTGCTATATAATCTGCAACTATCACCGATAGGAATTTCTGGACTTGAGTTAGGGTTAGGGTTAATTTGCTCGTATTTATCACTAACATCTAGCAACACATTAACTAGTTGAGTATCTAAATCTTCTACTTCTTCTGCTTCTTCTTCATCTGACTGACTTGAATCATCTTCATCCCAAATATCGGAATCTAAATTATTTTCTGAGT
This sequence comes from Xenococcaceae cyanobacterium MO_188.B32, assembly GCA_030065635.1. Lineage (GTDB taxonomy): Bacteria > Cyanobacteriota > Cyanobacteriia > Cyanobacteriales > Xenococcaceae > JASJDJ01. The sequence goes on along the minus strand of JASJDJ010000148.1, from coordinate 8,213 downwards.
CCAACTCAACATTATTTCCTATTTCTTCTTCCTGTTTATCCCATAATTGTTCTAGACGTACAATCCTCTCTTCTAAGGAATTTAATTTTTGTTCTAGTCGCGTTAGGGCAGCATTAATTTGTTCTAACTGTTGAAAAAAATCAGCAGAGCGATTCGTGACAATGGTTTCAGATGAGATATCTGGGTCTATATCTATGAGCTGGCCCTCGATAGTTTTAACTGCCTTATTTAATTGCTCGGTAATATCATTTTCTAAATCTAAGTCATCATCTAAATCCAATTCATCATCTGATTCAATATCTACATCAGTATCTAAGTCATCATCTACTTCTAGCTCGTCATCTAAATCTAGTTCGCTGTCAATTTCAGGCTCTTGTTTAGCTGCTTTTTGTTTAAGAGCTCTGGAGCCCTCGACAAGTTGACTCGTTCTTTCTTGAGCAGCTAAAATTCTGTCAAGAGTAGCCTTTAACTTTCTTTCTTCTCGCTTGGACAGTAGTTTATTGGCCAAAGCTATACCCACAGCACCCATTTTAAGACTAGCTGCCATTACTGTCATGCCATCAGTATCTTGGGTGTAACTATCGGCTCTTCTGCCTAAAGCTAATAAAGTTTGGCTAGCTCCCTCGGCAATTGATGGTAAAGCTCGGCTTTTTTTAGCCTTTTTAACAACTAGCTCTGGTTGCTTCTGTTGTTTATTAGCTGATGATTTTTGCTCATTTAGGTTAACTTTTTCGTCTCGAGCGTATTCATTTAATTCAATTTCCTTAACTGAAGAACTAGAAAAATCGGCTAATTCTGGTAAATTTAAGTCACTATTTTGTTTGACTTCTTTTTTTTGTAATAATCCTTCCACAGTTGAGCGAGTATATTGATATTTATCTTCGCTACCTAGATGCTCTAGCATTTTGATAGATTTAGTAGTACCCAGTTGGGGTTTACTTGCTAGACTAAGCACTAGATCGTCTCCTTTTACTCCAACTCTAATTGCTAAATGCTTTCCTTTCGATGCAGCATTTTTCTCGCCAATTACTTTAATAGTCCGAGCAAAGTCTTCATAGGATTGAAGATTATTATTTTGACAATAATTAAGAGCTTGCTGACAAGTTTTATTAAGGTATTGTAAAACCACCTTACCTTGGCGCTCGTTTGCAGTAATAAACTTAATTTTATTTGAGGTATTCACGAATATATTAAATCCAACTACTTTGATTATTTGGGTTGCTGATTTTCCAACTACTCCTGCCTCAATAGTAATTTTGTTCGACTCAAAAAAAATCCGACAGTCTGACTTTTTTATTAGTCTTTTTGAGTAAGCCAAAATCCCTAGTAAATTTCGGGAGCCGAACTCGGCTTTCTGAGAAGGTGCGATGATTAAGTAATTTTCTAATCCTTCACCAGGGGGCCAATACTGTTCGGAAACACGATTATGGGAAAGAGAGTGAGGAATTGGGGAATTGGGGAATTGGGGAAACTCGGGACTTAGGGAATTAATTATTTCCCTATACCCCTACATCCCTATACCCCCATGCCCCTACCAATAACGAAAAGAGACTTATCCGAACAGTATTGACCAGGGGGCGACAACGCAGCAATTCTTGAGCTTCAATCCTGAATTTCTGTTTGACTTCGGCTAGACAATAATCAAGAGGAGTGACTACAATAACGTTATTGTAGTCAATCTAGTGAGACAACCAAAGCATTTGAATGAATAGCCAAATAATTTTAGCGTTATTGTCTGATGCCGGAGGCGTGGGTAAAACCACTGTGGCCGTTAATCTAGCTTATGAATGGGCGATGAGGGGTCGCTCTGTGGCTATCTTAGATTTGGACTCTAACCATAGCTTAGAATCCTTTGTGGGATTAAAAGCAGAAAGTCGTAGTGAAAAGACAATCTCCCAAATTTTCGAGAGGGAGTTTGATGGCAATTGGCAATTAAAGCAGGTTTTAGCCTCAGAAAAAATAGCCATTTTACAAGGTAACTCATCGCTAACAGCAGAAAAAATAGCGAGTAGGACAAGAAGAGAATACATATTATCTAAAGCCTTGCAAAAATTCCCCTTACCTCATTCTTTAGTGATTTTGGATTGTCGAGCCGGATTAGACCTAATTACGGATAACGCACTAGCAGCATCAACTCATATCCTTATTCCTTTAGATTTAGGCGTAAAAGCCAAAACAGTAGCGAATTCAATTCAGAGAATCTTAACCGAAACAGAAAATTTAGAGCTAAATCCTCCTCCAAAAATTATCGGCTTGCTCCCTAATCATTACACCAAAGGTGCAGCATATGAAGAGCAGTTTCTAGAAGCTCTTGGAAAGATAGCTTCTAAACTCGATATTAAACTCTATCCTCCCGTTCGCCGATGGGGATATCTTAAAAATGCCTCAACTTTAGGACAAGCTTTGAAACAAACTCGTGCGGGAGATCCCCTGTGTCAAATTTTTGGGGAAATAGTTGACGATCTAGAGGGAATTGAGCACAATGGGTAGACGGAATATCGCTAAAGAAATAGAAGCGGATTTTGAAGAAGTATTAGAGCTTTCTTCTCATCAAAAAACTATCAATTCTTTGAGAGATGAATTAGCAATAGCCAAGCAGGAAGCAGAATTATATAAAGAACAGGCCCTAAAAAATGTACGTCAGTCTTTAGAGGCATCAGGGGGCAAATATAAGATTGCCATTAAAGAGATCAAGCCGAGCCAACAATGTCGTCAAACTTTTACTGAAGCAGCAATATTTAAGCGGGCCCAATCCTTGAAGGCTGAAGGTCAATTAGACCCAGTTATTTTAGTCCCCTTAGCTCGGTCGGCCAATAAATATCAGCTAGAAGATGGAGAATTAAGATGGAGAGCAGCTAATTATTTAGTAGAACAAGGACATAGCGATTGGGAATATCTAGATGCGGTAATTGCTCCCATTAGCCCAAGTGAAGAAGAGATTCATCGGCGCTCGCTAATTCATCATTTACACTCGGAAGAATTAAATCCTTTAGACCGCCTAGAAGCTATAACTAGAGAAATTTATTGGCAGATAGATTTAGAAATCAATCCAGAAGAAATAGCTAAACATAATGGAGATAAGTTAACAGCCAGTCAAGATAAATTGAAGAAATTGCTACGAAATATGCATTATTTCTTCAAAACTAATGATGAGGCTAAATTAAAACTTATGCTTCTGCAACAAAAACCTACTGCCAATCTCCAACAGGAAATAGCCAGTTTTGAGTTATCCGACATCCAAAAAAAACTGCTACACCTACTGCTAGATTTACAAATTAATTTTCAGTCCTTTGTAGCCAATGATTTGCCTATGACCTCGTTGACTAATGACTTAAAACAAGGTATTCGCATCAATGGGTTAGGCTGTCATCAGGCCTTAGCAATTAATAAATTGTCGGCTAAAAATTTGAAGCAAACGGAAGATAACGCGCTCAAAACTAGAGCTCTAGTGTTGAAGCAAGTAATTAACCAACATCTAAGTGTTCGTAAAACTCGCTCGTTAGTTGCCCAAATTCTTGAGCAGCATAATAGTCAAATTGCCCAGAAGCAACAAAAGTCTGTAACTAAATATATTAAATATATAAAAGCTCTGGAGGTGAGTGAACTTTCTCAAGAAGACAAGGCGGTTTTGATTGAAGCTCTCGAAGCCAAATTGGTCAAATTAAGACTTAATTAAATCGAATACACCAAAGCGTGTGCGCTCGAAGAGCCGAAGAGACAACCTGTCAAGAGTACTGTTTTTATCACTTATTGACAGCAGAAACAGGCTAGACATATCCGCTAAGAGACAAGAAAAAGATTCTTCTAAATTGAATAAATTTCTTATCAGTGTTTCCGAGGTTTACAGATTTGGGACTGTAAACCTTAACACGCCCTAGTTTTCTCCCGCCAATTTTTAATCCCTATCTAACAAGGAGATTTTTTCTCATGAATTCTTTAACTTACTCGAAGTTCCCCTCACAAACTCAGTTAAATCCTGCTCCTGAGCTATCAGTACAAAAATGGCTGAATGTAGATGAAACTCTATCACTGGAAAAACTTAGAGGTAAGGTTGTTGCTATCTTTGCTTTTCAGATGCGCCCGTCCTGCTTGTATTGAACATTCGATTCCTCAAGCTAAAAGAGTACATCAAACTTTTTCGTCTGAGGATGTAGCAGTAATTGGTTTACATACAGTTTTTGAACATCATCAAGCCATGAAAGAAGAATCTTTAAAAGCTTTTTTGCATGAGTATCGAGTTAATTTTCCCGTGGCCATAGATCTTCCTTCCGATGATGAGCATGACCCGATTCCCCAAACTATGAGGACTTATAGAACTCAAGGAACACCTACCTTACTTTTGTTCGACCGTAATGGTTGTCTGCGCAAACATAAGTTTGGTCATCAACATGATTTGGTTTTGGGAGCAGAGATTATGGCTTTGTTGCGAGAAGAATCATTTGATATTGCTCTTGCTGGAAACCCGTCAAATAACTACGGTAGATGTAGTGTTGAAACTGGTTGTCAATTATAAAACATCTTTCATTTATTTAACTTAAAATTTTGGATTGATAATATTCGCGCCGTAGTTGTTTTACCTAACTGCGATCGCTTTTAACTTAGACTGTTACCCCCTCAAACACCAGGGAGATAAATATTCAATTCTGGCTAGCTCCATTAACTTCTTAATTTGGTCAATATTGCAGCCATAGTTATCTGCTAGCATAAGTTCTGCTTGGCGATAGGCTGAGGATGCAGATGTAGCAAAGGCGGTCAGTTCTTCTTCTTGATTGCCAGTCACGCTTTCAACGGGAACAATACAACTGTAGAGCGGTTCATCTCTTCTGGGTTCTTGTACCATCTCCCTTGTCTCCTTTCATATCTATCACTCTAACAAAGCAATCGCCCTTAATTTCTTTCTTCCAATCTCTCCTTCAACTTGGTATATCGCTGTTGCGGCTTGACCTGCTTTACGGCAATAGCGATCGCTTGTTTCTATTCAACCTTTGCGAATACACTCTGGGCTGTCGTGACGGGGATTATTGACCAGAGTACTCACAGGGTATGCTTTAAGCTTGTCATCCTCGTAAGGCTGCAAGAGGGGTTGTAACAACTCTGGTTGTTGTACGCTCGGGTCGAGCCACTTTTCATAGTCATCTGACTTTAAGATTACTGGCATTCGCTTATGAATTGGCTGCATAATTTCATTAGCTTCAGTAGTAATAATGGTACAGGTATCAATGGTTTCACCGTCTGGAGATTTCCAGGTAGACCACAATCCAGCCAAAGCAAATGGGAGATTATCTATCTGCTGAATATAAAATGGTTGTTTATGATTTTCGGCACGCTGCCATTCATAGAAACCCGAAGCAATAATTAAGCAACGAGAACGACGAAATGCGCTTCTAAAAGAAGGTTTTTGAGCAACTGTTTCCCCTCTGGCATTGATTAATTTATTGCCGATACTCTTTTCTTGTGCCCAGTGAGGAATCAAACCCCAACGCAACCATTTGAATTCGCGCTTACTCTCAGAATTAGAGCGGAGGATTCCTGCTACTTTTTGAGTTGGAGCAATATTATATCTGGGTTCTAGGTGAGGAACGTGAGCTAGGTTAAAAACTCTGGCAATGTCAGCACTAGAACTGATTTGCGTAAATCTACCACACATCGAAGTTTTAGATACTATTGTACTGCTCAAAGTGCGCTCATACTTTGAAGAAGAGTAAATATATTCCTAAGTGGTTGCTTGTCTTGGTAGACAAAGCGATCGCCCGAAAGAAAACCTGGACAAAGATGGACAGTCTTCACGCTTTGTAAGGGCGCGAAGGGGGCTTGAATAGTAAAGATATCGGTTAGAGCGATAAATCAAGATGATATAAGCCCCCTTGCGCGAGAATGATGATTTTAAGGTTTGTGAGGACAAAATACCCCCTATCCTGGTACCAAAATACTATTTTTCTCCTCAAAGTGGGGGGTATTTTGTCCAAGACTGTCCATCGAGCGTCATAGTTTTTTGTAACCCCTTAATTCCTACTCTCTAACCTTGATTAACTCTACTTATAGAGACTATATAAATATTTTTGTCAAGCACTATTTACAATTCGTAAAATATATGTTACATTAATTAACATAAGATAGTAAATATAGAAAAAACAATTATGTATACCACTCAACTAGACAACGGAATTCTTAACAACTATGCAGTCGAGCCTCAAGTAACTTACGAAGAATATCCAGCAGTTTACGAACAAAAACGCCTCGTAGTTCGAGGAGCGATCGCTACTTTATTCGTTACAGCTATAGTTTTTATTTCCTTTGCAGTGAGCTAAGGGTTTTCAGTTTCTCATCTCTCATCGACATTAGATTTCGACTACTCGACCTCGGATGTGCGCCGAGGTTTTTTGTTGTTTGAATCAATTTCCCTCGTTACTGGCAAAATACTATTAAGTATTAGTTATGGGGAGAAAGTGATGGAGATTGCCGAAAATCTAGTGCAGAGCAACTGCTCTGGTTTGGGTTGAAGAGCAAGTACTTTCCTTAAGAAATATGGCTCTTAATGGAGGCGGTATTATGCCACCTGCAATTACATCTTTGTAACTATCACTAGCTCAAACATTATCCATTTAATTGCTGAGTCGTTCAACTAACTGCTGCAAGTCAGAGTAATGGGCTCCTTTCCAGTAGACTTGTTGACATCTTTGACAGAGATAGAACTCGTTATAATACTGTCGCGTGTTAGCAGGTAACTGAGCCAACACCTGCTCCTTCTCAACTGAAACCAGCTCTCCATTACACCGCAAACAGCGTTGAAATGGACGTATTTGAGCTATGAGCGCAAAACGTTCTAATACTTCTCTCACCTGCCCAATCGGGTCGATGGTCCTGACCCAATACCCATAAGTAACTATACGCCGTTTGAGCAATCCACGATCTCTGGTGAGTAAAATCCGTCCCTCGGAGTGAGAAATATTGGCTAGTTCTTCGTCGTCACAGTCATGACGATACCAAGTATCAAAACCTAAAAGCCGAAGATAGGTAGCTAACTTGCCCAAGTGAACATCTAAGACAAAGCAATAAGACAACAGAGGGGGACGGAGTAATTGTCGCGAGCCGAGGGACAAACTGGTAAAGTGAGGGTAGACACTAAACTGGTCTCCATCTTTCAGGGGATAGTTAAAATTAACGGACTGGCCATTGGCGAGAATTAATTCCACTTCTGGGTGAGGAACGCCTAAAGCTTCAATGGTGTCTTTAATCGAGGGATTACCTCTCACCAGATAAATAAAGCCTTGCTGTCTTCTAAAGGAAGGCAGAAAATCATTGAGTGAGCCGTAAAACCGAAAATAGGCGTGATTGCTCCTCATCTTGAATTCTAGCTAAGACTGCTTGGGTTTAGTGGTTGGAGTCAAAACTTGGTGGGCTTTGTACTCCCTATTCCCAAGCCATCAGCATCTAATTTGAGATGCTCCCCCAATTCTTGCACTTTTTTTCGCCGAAGAGGGGCAAGTTAGAGAAGTTTTTGAAGGGGAGGGTCATTGCCAAGAGCTAAATAGTCGAGTTTATACAGTCTCTTGCCAGTTTACTGCCCCGAGAGAAAAGTTACTCGCGCTCTGTCCAGCCTTACTCAAATCTGATCGGTATAGTTACCTAATTTGACGTGCCGCCGTGCGGTTTTTTAGACCTGAGGTCTCAAAATTTGAGGTTTACTACCCGCACGGCGGCAAAGGCGCTCGCAGAGCGCGAGAAGGTTTTTTGTAACCCCCACAATTAATCGAGGACTGTATCGAGTCTCAGCAAACTTGTCCAGACAATCTTGACGCTTGAGAAAAACTGTTCCAGGCTCTGAGCTAACGCTTTTAGTTTCTCATTTTTCATCAACAATGATTTCTCCTGTTTAACCTCGGTTGTGCGCCGAGGTTTTTTGTTGTGGTCACAGAGGATTAAACTAAAATCTACTTTTCACTCTTACTATAACATCCATAACATCTATCACCAGCAATACTTTCACCCATCACACCATCCATCACTTAACCAGTATCAATCCATCACACCAGTCCTTTTTGCCCATGTAATCTATGTAGCATAACCCTGGCTTTCTCTAGTTTCCGCTAAATTGGGAAGGAGCTAATGAGTTCAGACTTTGAGCTGAAGCAACAATTCCTATTAATCAATGACTCAAGCAGCCAGTGAAGGATCTAGCTCGGACTGTTTTTGTCGTCGATGAGCCGCAATGC